>RFNU01000202.1 GCA_009927065.1 bacterium
CCCAGATAAAAAAATCATCAGCTACGGCCGTAACTTTGTTGCCTCTGGATCTTATTGGCTTGCAACATTAGGGCAAAAGATTTACGCATCGGAAATGTCTGTCGTGGGTTCCATTGGTGTTAGACAGGAAATGCTTAACTTTTATGATTTTCTTATCGAACATAAAATAAAACCCATTTCTATTCATGCTGGGGAACATAAAGTAGCGGGCAGTCCTATTGCCCCTTTTAGTAGTGAAGACACTAAAAACTTTCAAGATATCTGTAATAAAACTCATGAAATATTCAAAAATGCTGTCAAAAAAGGGCGTGGAGATCGGTTAAAAATCAATCAAGATACCTTTTCTGGCCTTATTTGGTTAGGAAACGATGCCAAAGAGATTGGGTTAATTGATGATTTAAAAGATTTTGATGATGTTATTACCCTTGAATTTGGAGATTATCCAGTCAAGTATGTCCGTAAACCTCAAGATTTAAATTGGAAACAATTTATTAATGATACAGTGAAAGAAATCTCTAATGCTTCTTTGCAATCATTAAGTCACAATGGAGGTAATTATCGTGTCATCGCTTAATACTGGAACTCCACTGGATATCGCCTATCAGTTTGTTAGAGAGCTGCCGGAAGATATCAATGCTCAAAACCGATATCATGCCGTTTTTCTTAGAACTATTTTCCATATACCCTGTTTGAAAACAGATGAGTCTGCAATAGATTACACACCCCTTAGGCTTTATCATGAAGATAAGGCCTTTTTTGTAGCTTTTGATCATCCCGAACGGCTGATGAACTGGGCACAAGAAAGCTCATCCCAAGAAATTGGGGTGCGTACTTTGAATGGTGAAGAACTTATTCAATCATTAGCACCTTTTGTTTATTTAGTGCTTAATCCTGGAACGCCCTATTACACTGAAATAGGTCCAGAACAAATCAATTACCTAAAGAAAACAATCAACGTCATAGAAAAAGAACTTATTTCAAACTCATAGTGGATCATTGTATGCAACTTATTTTAGGCTCAAGCTCGCCTTCTAGAAAAAAAGTTCTTAATCAGCTTAACCTTATGTTTACATGTATAAGTCCCGATATTGATGAAACCCAGCTTGAATATGAGTCAGTACAAGATTATGTCAAAAGACTGTCGGAAGAAAAAGCCCGCGCTGTTTTAAAAAAAACACCGATCAACACAGAAGCTATTATTATAGCTTGCGATCAAGTCGCTCATTGTAAAGGAAAAATTTACGGCAAACCTGAAAATAAAGAGCGTGCAACAATCTTTCTCAATCAATTAAGCGGCCAATCCGTTGAATATATTTGTAGTATCACGCTACTTAATACAAAAACATTAAATGTTGTGAGTGATTACTCTCGAACGCACGTTGTTTTTAAACAGCTTTCTAGTGATTTTATCAATAAATATGTCAAGCAAGAATCTATTTTAGAATGCGCATCCGGATTGCAAATAGAATCGATGGGGCCGCTACTCTTAGAAAATTTTCAAACTGATGACCCCACCTCTATTTTTGGCCTTCCCGTTTTACTTCTCGATCATTTAATGACTAAACATCAGCTGAATTTGATTGATTTTTGCTTATAAAACACTGTATCCTTAGGACAGTTTAATTTGTTTGAAAAAAGTGTTAGAATTTGTCATCTATGAGTAAAAATGTCATCAAAGATTTAACATCATTTTGTAAACACAATAATGTTATTGAAGGATCGGTCGTTATCCCAGCTGAAGAGTTGCTTGATATAACCAGTCGTGATTGCCGTCTCAATGCAACACCCATAACAATTGAGTTTAAACTACAAGGGTCAGTAAGTAATACAGGGCTGTACTTTATTTCTGGAGAATGGCGTGCCCTTACTGATTTAAATTGTAGTTTTTGTTGTCATAAAATGGATTACTTGCTAGTTCATCATTATGACAACTTACGGTTAATTGATGAAACCCTAAGCTCATTAGATTATGAAGGGGAATGCTTTGAGTGTCGTTTCGATCTCTTCGATCTCGATGAATGGCTTTTTTCAGAATTAATGCTTGTTTTACCTCTTGCGCCGCGTCACGAAACAAGTTGCGTTAAGTGGGAAAACAATAATATCACTCAAACAGAAGACAAAGTTAGCAGGAAACTTTACGAAATTCTTGCTGATAATCAACATAATCGTTAAAAGGATAACCAAGATGGCTGTTCAACAGAATAAAAAATCCCGCTCACGCTCCGGTATGCGTCGTGGTTCACATGCTAAGATCCCTACCCCTACACTATCGATTAATCCATTGACTGGCCAAGCTCATCGTCGCCACCATATTGCTGCTGATGGTACTTACAGAGGCAAACAATATTTAATCACGACGACTCATGAAGAAGGCCTCGACGACAATTAGTGATTTGTACGCGCATGAGTAACATCATTGCTGTAGATGTTATGGGCGGCGATTACGGCCCATCCATCACGTTACCAGCATGTCACTCGTTTCTTAACCGAACGAGTGACGTCTGCCATTTATTTGGTGATGCCAATAAAATTACCCCATGGATGCTGTCATTACCAAAACGGCTGCAAGAACGCGCCCATATTTTTCATTGTCCAGAAGTTATCGATAATCACACATCTGCTAAAGATGCTATAAGAAAATTTCGACAGTCTTCAATGAGATTGGCTATTCAATCTGTTCAATCAGGGCAAACACAAGCTGTTGTCAGCGCAGGTAATACTGGTGCTCTCATGGCCTTGTCCAAAATTATTTTATCGATGATTGATGGAATCGACAGACCTGCCATCGCAAAAGCATTACCAAACTTAAGTATTGATAACGAAGATAAATTTACTATTGTTCTTGATTTGGGTGCAAATACACAATGTGTTCCTAAAAATCTTCTAGATTTTGCAGTTTTAGGATTAGCTTTACATCGTTGCTTAATCCAAGACCAAGCAACTCGTTCTATTAAATTGCTGAATATTGGTGCAGAAGAAATAAAAGGTAATGATTTAGTTCAAGACACTGCTCAGTTAATAAAACGACACAGTAATCTTCCTTATGCAGGCTTTATCGAAGCTGACTCTCTTTTTACCGCTGATGCTGATATTATTGTCTGTGATGGTTTTTCAGGAAATATTGCACTAAAAACATCTGAAGGTCTAGCCA
Source organism: bacterium (assembly GCA_009927065.1). Classification (GTDB taxonomy): domain Bacteria; phylum Pseudomonadota; class Gammaproteobacteria; order Berkiellales; family Berkiellaceae; genus LLD-282. Next base: position 3,152 of record RFNU01000202.1, read on the forward strand.
ACCTTATTATTAAACGCTTAAAAGCAGCTTTTGAAGGCTCAATTTCTTCTCAAGTAGGCGCTTTACTTTTAAAAAAGGCCCTTAAAGAAAAACTTGGTGTCCTTAATCCTGCTCGACACAATGGGGCTTTTATTTTGGGGCTGAATGGTATTGTGATTAAAAGTCATGGTAGTGCAACCCAAGAGGGCTTTTGTACTGCATTAAATTTTGCTTCTCAACAAGTTCATCATGATATCTTAAAGAAAGTCCAAATTGTGATGAAAGATCTATAAAAAGAATATAAGAAGCTTACTGCATGTATAACCCACCATTCACATGTAACGTTTGACCTGTAATATAATGAGCTTGCGGGCTTGCTAAAAACAAACAAGCATGAGCTATATCATCAGGAATACCTAACTTTTTAGAAGGTATTTGATTGAGTAAAAAGGCTCTTTGCTCTTCACTTAAAACTTTTGTCATATCAGTTTCAATAAAACCAGGGGCAATAATATTGATAGTAATATGACGTGACGCAACTTCCTGTGCTAACGCTTTGCTCATTCCAATCAGTCCTGCTTTCGCCGCGCAATAATTTGCCTGACCGGGATTACCAATCACGGCTACAACAGAAGAAATAGAAATAATACGTCCATAACTAGCTCGCAGCATACCTTTTAGAATACCTTGAGTTAATTTAAAAGTGCCGCTTAAATTTGTTGCTAAAACATCATCCCATTCACTTGCTTTCATGCGTAATGAGATATTGTCACGAGTAATACCTGCGTTATTAATCAACACATCAACAGGACGATTAAGCTCTTTAACTTCTAATAAAAAGTTTGCTATCGAGTCTGTTGATCCCAAATCGAGCTTTAAGACTTTTGCTTGAATATTATCTTCTTGTAGGATTGTTGCTAACTTAAGACAAGCATCATCTGAAGTTGCTGTTGCAATAATAAAAGCACCTTGATGTCCAAAATTTTTTGCTATAGCAAATCCAATACCTCTTGACGCACCGGTGACAAGAACACAACTGTTATTAAACATCTTATTTCCCTTTTAATAAATGGCAGACGGCTTGTAACTGCTCAGAGTTAGAAGTATTCATACAAGGTACATCAATAATTTTCTTAACCAAGTTTGTTAATATGCTTCCAGGACCTACCTCAATAAAAAGATCGATCCCTTGCCCTATCTTTTGTATCATTGAGCGAAACTGTACACGATGAACTAACTGTTGGCTCAAATGATCAATAATGATCTCAGCATCAGTTGTGAGCGTTAAAGTATGATTACTCGCCACTGGCCACGATGATTGAAGCTTATGAGGCGTTTGTGTCAGTAAGCTCTTAAATTTAACACTTGCTTGTTCAAGCATAGGACAATGAGATACAACTGACATAGGAAGAGGTATAATTTTTCTAGCACCAGCCTCTTTCAACACTGCTATTGCATCATCAACAGCACTCGTGAGACCACCAATAACGACTTGTCCATCGCAATTATCATTCACTAACCAAACATCAGGAATTGTTTGAATAAGCTGATCTATGTGTGCAACACTGAGGCCACCTAAAACAACATGCATGGCTATATCTCTATTCAACATACACTCTTGCATCACAACAGCTCGCTGATGAGCCAAGATCATAGCTTGTTTCGTATCAAAAAGGCCTACTGCACAAGCTGCTGTCAACTCCCCCAGAGAATGTCCTGCAACACACACAATATCATGATGGGCTAATGCTGGTTGCAAGAGATGGTATACCCCCAATGAATGGCTTAATATCAATGGCTGGGTAATTTCAGTTTGATGAATCAAGGATGAACGCTCAGCTAAAAGATCAATGCAGTTCGTTTTAATCAATGAAGAACATTGATTTAACCAAGTGTGCAATACATGATAATGCGATGGATCTTGATAATACTCTAATAGTTGGTGATGTTGTGAGCCTTGACCTGGAAATAACAATACAAGCTTCATGTATTAACTCAACACGTTAAAAACAGACCCGCCAAACGTCATACCACCACCAAAAGCAATGGTCATCACATTCATACCCACTTGAATAAGGCCTTCTTTTTCAGCATCAACATAGGCTAAAGGAATAGATGCAGCTGAAGTATTACCATAACGCTCCAAACATTGATAATATTTATTGAGAGGTATAGGTGTGCGTTCAGCAACAGCTTGTAAGATACGACCATTAGCTTGATGTGGTATGACAATATCAATAGCAGAAGGAGGCAATCCGGTTTTTTCTAATAATGTTGTAACACAAGATGATAAGCAGCCCACTGCTCTTTTAAAGACTTTCGGTCCATCCATTTGGATTTTATGATGCCCATGTTTGTTGGCCCAAGGACTGCTCACTGTTAACGACAACTCCTGATCAGGTTCTGCTCCTATCATCGAATACAAAATGCTTGGATGTTCAGAGGCACTGAGAATGGCCGATCCTGCCCCATCACCAAATAATATACAAGTTTTTCTGTCATTCCAGTCTAATACTCTAGAAATAACATCAACTCCCAAGAGTAAAATATGTTCTGCAGAATTATTTTCAATAAACTGTCGACCAATATGAGATGCATAAACAAAACCAGAACAAGCAGCCTGCAAATCAAAGGCAAAACCTTTAATGCCCAGTTCACCTAAAAGCATACATCCAAGACCAGGAAAAACATGCCTGCTACTTGATGTGCCGACAATAATCCCACTAATTTGACTCACATCAAGTCCGGACCGAGCGATTGTTTCGCGTGTTGTTTTAACGGCTAAAGTTAATGAATCTTCATCAGGGGTACACATATATCTATTTTTAATACCAGTACGCTCAACGATCCATTGATCGGTCGTTTCAACGATCGACTCAAAATCTTTATTAGACATTTGAATTGATGGCACGCAGCTGGCGAAAGAGTGAATTTTGCTAAAATTTTTCAAGGAAAACATCTTTTAATATCAATATTATTAATTATCATGCGTAGCAAATTGTAATTTGTCAATTGATGCTTTTAACTAGAATTTACATCTCCAAACTCATCAATAAGTTACAACTTTAGCTAGCAACTCTTTAAATCGCTCTTTCTGATCACGCAACCCTCGCGTAATCAGTAATTCTAATAATGATCTAGGCTCATGAGGTGTGTGATCAGCTAAGGCCTGATGATAAAGGACTGTTGATGGCGTCAATGCGGGTAATGTATTAACCTCTATAACAATAATTTCTTGTCGTTTTTGATGATAAAAAAGGTCAAAACGTGCATAATTTTTTATCGACAACGTTTCTGCTGCAAGACAAACATAGTGTTTCAAAAACAATCGATTCTCTTGAGTTAAAAAAGGAATTGGGGTTAAGTTCGTGCCAGTGCCTCCTTGAAATTTTTCCTCAAGAGATAATACGGCACCAGTAGTAACAGCTAAACTACCCTCTAATGCATGATACTGATTGTTATACTCTAAAACAGCTTGAGTGATTTCTATCCAACCAGATCGCTCTTGATAACAAATGCGCCCATCTTTCATGATAACACGATCAGTTTGAATGTAAGGCTCTATCATAAATTCTTGTTCTTGATCTGGCATATGAACAGGATTATTTTGCTGATAAAAAGATCCAGGTGGAATAACAACAACTTTTTCTTTCAGTAATCGATAATACAGACGTAAATCTTCAAATGTTTTTAAAACGATAATTCCCGTTGAGCACCCATCTGATCGTGGTTTAATAATCCATGCATTTTCTTTATTCTCTTCAAAATAAACTCGTAAAGATTCTATGGAACTTTCTGTAGGAAATAAGGCTAAACTCAAAGAAATCTTCCTAAGACTATACATCTCTTTAAGATGCAATTTGTTGATCAGATCTCCTGTGATGATCTTATCCATTCCAATCGCTGAACCATCTTCATAACTTCCATTAAACGGCAATTGATACGATGTTAATAATCGCTGCCATTGGCCATTTTCACCCTCTCCACCGTGCAGTGCAATAAACACAAAAGCATCTTGTTTTTGAGCAAATCGACAAAATTCATCTTTCTCTAAGGCAACACCATTCCATGCAACTTGATGCAAATCTTGCTGTAAGCCACTGACAGAAAAATCATAAAAAACTGGCTTGGTCATATGAGCATAAACTTCTTCAACCGTATGATACAACATTGCATAGTAAGGTACTTGATAAAGTTTTCCATCAAGTCCTAATAAGAAAGGAACGGGCTCATAGAGTGAAGAACCTCTTAATTTTAACCAAACATTACTGCCACTCATTAAAGAAACTTGTCGTTCAGCAGTCTCTCCCCCAAAAACAACAAAGACCTTTTTTCTCTCTAACTGAATCTTTTCATTCTTAGTGACAGCGTTAAATCGTTCTGACCCAACAGCACTTTCAATAATATGATCGCATAATCGTTGATGACTTAAACCACACACAGCAGCTTGCATAAAAACTAGGCTATTTTGCTCCATGCCACTGATCACATTAATATCAGAAAAACTCACCCTGCCATCAGGAAAAATCCAACCATCAAACCGCGCTATATGTCTGCATCCAAAATGGACAAAAAGATTTTGTGCAGCATTTCTTATGCGCTCGATCAGGTCGTGCGAACAAAGAGGAGGGCAGTTCCAAGTTGTTTGCTGAGATGGTAAATATTTTTTTCTAAAGTCGAAAATATCTCCAGCTTGATAATGAATTGTACAAGGCATCAAGGCGCAAGGAGTACCATCAATATGTTCAATGACCGTAATACAAAATTCTTGAGCTTGATAAAAGGGTTCTATCACTACTTTCTGATCATAAACTTCTTTATTGTTATCAATGAAGAATAAAAATTCCTCAACAGTTTGAAAGCGCTCCACACCAATAGATGAGCCACCGAGATCTGGTTTTAGAATATAACCAGCAGCAGAGGGATTGTTAGCCATAAAAGATGCTAATTTAGTAAGATTACGTTCACAAAGCATCCATACTAAAAAAGGTCCACTACTTAATCCTAATGTTGTTAATTCATCTAGCGCATGACTTTTAAAAAAAGCGCGCCGACACGTTTCAGCCGGTGATCCTAAAAAAGGAAGATTATATTGTTGAAAAAAACTTTGTAATCCACCATCTTCACCAAATTTACCGTGAATTAAGGGAAACACAAGATCAAAATCTCGCGCAAAAGTTATTAAGGCCTCGGTAGTTAACTGCATTGTTGGAAGCACTTTAAATTCAAAATCTTCAGTTGTATTGCAGTACAACCATTTTTTATCGATATGATAAAACTCCAACCGTTTTGAAACAAAAATTAACTCGATTGTCCAAGACGAATGATGTGCTAAATGATCAACAAAAGATCGCGCTGAATTTAATGAGATACCGCATTCTAATGAGGGTCCTCCGAAAAAAACTAAAAGCTTCACTAAAACATCCCTGTATATGTATATGCCTATCCTTTCCATATAAACTAGAGTATAACATCAAGCAAAGGCTTAATCGATAAAGATCTTAACCATGTATAGACGATATTTTGGGCATTTATTCAGTATTTTTTTTCTTTGCTTCAATACCCTGTATGCAAAAGAAGTTGTTATTTTGATTCATGGATTAGGTCGTCATGCCTCTTCGATGAAACATATTAAAAACAAATTGGTGAACGAAGATTTGGACATTTACTCTTTGGAGTATGAATCACGTTTGCAAAATTTTAATGAGAATGTACGCGAAATTCAGAAAAAGATTCAATCGCTGCCCTTGAGTAAGGATAAAAAAATTTCTTTTATTGGCCACTCATTGGGAGGATTAATTGCCATGAAGATTTTAAGTGAACTCCCGAGTGAACGTCGCGGATTATGTATCACTTTAGGATCGCCATTTTATGGTAGTCCTGTTCTTGAATTCTTAAAAACAATTCCTTCTGTGAATAATTTTTATGGTCCTATTTTTAATGAATTAGCTTATTTTGATGCAGATAGTGCTTTTGAAAGTGATGTTCATCCTGTTTGCCTAGTGGGAAAAGAATGCCCAATATATTTAAACGTGTTCGGATGGCTCTTTATGAATAAAGAACGTTATCATGATTGTTTAGTTGGTGTAAATTCAGCAAGTTATAAAAAAGCCCAATCGATTACTCTGGTTAAAACACATCATAATGGATTACTTTTCGATGAAAAATCATTAGCTTTTATTCAAGATCAATTGCAAGTGCTCCAAAAAAAAGAAGCGACTTAAAGCCGCTTCTTTCTTCTAAGACAGAATAAAAATAAATTTTTATTCTTGATCATCATAAGAATCGCGCTGATAGGAAGAATGATTGTTTGATCTGTAACCATTATTAGTTCTTGGGCCAGTTGATCCATTTGTTGATGGGCGAGCTTCGCTCACTTTAACCATACGACCATCGAGTTTGATGCCATTTTTTTCAATAGCACTCTTTTGAGCAGCAGCTGTTTCAAAAGTAATAAAAGCGAAACCACGTGATTTACCTGTTTCACGATCAACAGGAAGTGAAATTTCGGTGATGGTGCCACATTGGCCAAATTCTTTCATAATTGTTTCTTTGTCTGTTTTGAAAGAAAGGTTGCCTAAATGGACTTTGTTGTTTTGATCATTCTTCATGATAGTACCTTAAATGAATTAAATAAGCTTTCCTACAGCTATTTGCGCGTCAATGATGCAAGAGAAAAATCTTGATAACGAAGAGCTAATAACCTGACTGAATTCAATAATTAGTCGTATCATGATTTTATGGAATTTAAAGGGGATATCGCTCTGTATAAAAATAATATTTAAATTAGCTTTATTACTCAATAATGTAAAAAAATATTGAACGCAATAAAATTCTTGAATATTCCAATAAATGTTTGATAAACGTCATATTGATTATGACAATATTAGGCCATCTGAATAATAAAAGCTACCTTTTCATGCTTAGATTTAATAACTTTGTGAATAAAATATGACTTTTAATTTAAAAACAGAGTGTTATCTTATAAAAAAACCAATTTTTTATTGATAAAATAAAATATTGAAAATCAACTCTTCTTCTACAGCCTTGCTTCTACTCAAACGTGTTTTCACACATACTGAGTAGGGAACTTTCTGAACTTTGGATACAGACAATAAAAATTGATATTTTTATAAAGACATGCAGGCTAAAAAAATATAGTGTATTATCCTTAAATAAGAATAATTTGAAAAAAATTGGATTTTATTTCATGATAGATTTAGTTGTGCAAACCACTTTTAAAGGGACTCAAGTTCCTGCTCTTCTTATCCCTATAGATCTGCTTTCAACCCTGAGCGATCAATGGCCTTTGTTAAAAAAAATCAAGACTAAAGATTTACCAGAAAAGTCTTCGTGGAAAGCGTGGGATTGTCTTGAAGAATCAATGGTATTTATTATTTTCGATCTTGATTTTCTCCGTGCAAACGACCAAGAGCAGATCCAAAAAATTCTCGCCCACCTGAATGCGCGCAAAGTTGGTAAAGCGACACTATGGTTTGGTCATCGTCCTGTCGAACAAGCTAGAATTTTAGCGCGTCTGATTGTCAATAGCAGTTTTGTCTTTGATGATTTTCTTTCAAAAAAAGTTATTCATTCTTTAAAAGAAATCACTATTGTAGGTAAAGATAAAAATCTAAAAGATTTTGTACATCAAGGATCATTAATTGGGCAAGCTATGCACTATACGCGTCATTTAGCAGAAACGCCTTCTAATGTATGCACCCCCTCTTATCTGGCTAAAAAAGCTCAAGATCTTGCTAAATTAAATAAAAAAATCCAAGTCAGCGTTTTGACTGAAAAAGAAATTAAAGCTTTAAAAATGAACTCTTTCCTTTCTGTATCAAAAGGCTCGACACAAGCACCCAAATTTATTACTTTACAATACAAGGGATCTAAGAAGGCGCCTATTGTTTTTATTGGCAAAGGTATTACGTTTGATACCGGTGGTCATTCCTTAAAACCTGCAGCAAGTATGATGGGAATGAAGTTTGATATGTCGGGTGCTGCTACTGTCTTGGGTTTGTTTCAGTTTTTAGCGGCTTATGAGCCTGATATCTCGATTATTGGATTGATTCCTTCCTGTGAAAACATTCCTGGCACTGATGCCAATAAACCTGATGATATTGTCACTTCAATGTCGGGTCAAACCATTGAAATTCTGAATACAGATGCTGAAGGTCGTCTGATTCTCTGCGATGCTATGACTTATGCAGAGCGCTTTGAGCCATCCTATGTTATTGATATAGCCACATTGACTGGCGCTTGCTTAGCAACATTTGCTACAGTTGCAACGGCAGTGATGAGTAATAATGATGAGCTTTCACAAAAACTCATCAGTGCGGCTCATAGCTCAACAGATAAAGCTTGGCCTTTGCCTCTTTGGGATGAATACCAAGATCTTATCAAATCTCCAGTTGCAGACATGGCCAATATAGGCGGTGCTTATGCTGGTAGTATTACGGCTGGATGTTTTTTGAGTCGTTTTGCTAAAGCTTATAAGTGGGCGCACTTAGATATAGCCGGTACTGCTTGTATCTTTCAAGGACATAAGCGTGGCTCAACCGGCCGACCATTGCCTTTACTGATTGAATTTTTATTAACTGAACTCAATCAATCATAGGTTGTGTTGTGATATTAAATCGATATTTTGCTCAAAAATTAAGACAATCAGTGGCATCTTTGCTGATTGTCTTAACTCTTTTATTAAGCACGCAAGCTTTATTAATAAGCTTGAAAAATTTTCAAGCTTATTCTTTACCGTTAGTGGATTTGATCTTTTTCTTTGTTTTAGAACTATGCTCTTCTTGTCCATTAATTTTTAGCTTTAGCTTTATTATTGGATGGCTAACTTGGCGACGTTCTTTAGAAGATACGCATGAAGAGCATGCAGCTTTAGTGAGTGGCTGGAGCGGTTGGCATACAAGAGCATTAGGATTTAAGCGTTTATTGTTACTTTCTTTTTTAAATTTTTGTCTTGTTTTTATTATTGTTCCAGTATCGAATCATTTTATTAATAAAAATATAACACTGAGTCTTACACCTCAAGCTTTAGAGTTTTATCCAGCAGAGACTCCTATTAAAATAAACAAAGAGCATGTTTTATATTTCAAAAACAAAGGAAATGACCAGCTCAATCAAGTTTCTATTATTACAACAAAAAACAATCAACCCTTAGCAACCTATGCTGAATCGGCGGTTATTAATCTTGAAAATAATGGATTAGAATTAAAAAATGGATTTATTCATGACATGCGCAATACATCAGATTTTTTGAATTTTGAGTCGATGGACTTTATTCTGATGCCTGTTGTTCAAAAAATATCTCGCTCAGGCATGACGATTGCTGAATTGCATCAAAGTTCACCATCACTTGCTTTGGGAGAATTGAGCTGGCGTATCTTTTTAATATTACAACCATGGATTATTATGGCTGGCTTTTTAAATAAAAAAGTAGCATTGCGCAAAAACAGTCAATTTAATCGATTAGTTCTCGAAGCCCTCTTTATTTTTTGTGGAACAACTCTTTTAGGCTTATTAACGAGTAAACTTTTTCATCAAGGTTTGTATCATCATGCGCTGATCTGTGGCTCGATATTAGTATTTATCACTATCGCTGGCCTAGTAAGGAGCTTTTTGCATGATCAGTAAAATCATCACTCAAACTTATTTAAAAAGTTTTTTCAAAAACTGGATAACGCTTTCATTCTTATTAATCCTTTTTGAATCTCTGATTCACTATTTAAAAGAAACTAAATTAATTTCCGAGTATTATTCTTATAGTAGTGCTTTAAAGTATATAAGCACCAGCGCTTTTTTAGAGTTTTTTGAATTAGCCCCGATGACTTTATTTGCTGCAATCATCATTACAAATTGGCAATGGACGCAACAGCGCTTATGGTTAGCATGCGCTGTTATTGGAAGTTCAGAAAAACAATCTTATTGGATTGCTTTTATTCAAATTGTTCTTGTCAGTCTGATGATTATACCTTTCCAATTTTATATTGCGCCTAAGATTGCGTTTCAAAGTGCATTCGATCGTTTATCTTCACTCAACAAGGTGCCCTCTATTGAAATTGGAGAATCTTATCTTCAGCATCATCATCTTTTTTATCCTTTATCTCATCAAGAAATTTTTATTTATGATTTCGACAAAAAAGAAGGGTCGTTTGAGCCCTGGCAAATGAAAAACCAATTTACCTTAGCAGCAAAGACAGCTGATTTGGATTTAAGTTGGTCTTTATACAAGCAAATGGGGCTAAATAAATTAAGTTTAAAGGAAAAATTAAGATTATTAGAGACAATAAACAAAGATAATTATCGTTTTTCAGATTTAAAAAATTCTTTAATCAGTGATATGAATTCTTTTTTCTTGATCTTTCTTAGTGTTGTTTTAGGATGGAAAGCATCGCCGATTCAAGCTTTAAAACGCTCTGCATCTTTATCAACGCGCAAGATTGTTAGCTATGCGATGGTTCTTTACACGGGCCTCAAAATTCTTGAAGTCGCTATCAACTTACTTCCTCTTTACTTTGTCTTGAGTCTTTATTGTATCTTGATTCTTTTTTGTTTTATCTAACAGCTATCAAATTTTAAAAGGTAATTGAAACATTTTGGTAACAGCTATGACTTTAACTTTCAGCTGATTGAGCACTGGGATGATATAAGGAGGTCCCGCATAAGACAAGAGAGCGCCAACAAGAATACCTTTTGATAAATCAAAAAATACTGTTAATAAAAAAGTCATGATAAAAACAAAAACATCATATTTTGGCACCCATTTTAAATAAGCCCACAAAAAACTCAAATTTGTCATATTAAAAGCGACAAAATATAAAATTGCAGCTAATGCACATAGGGGAATTTTATTAGCTGCTGGCGCCAAAACAAATAAAACGCTTATTAAAAATAATGCGTGTACAACGGCAGCTAAAGGACTATTAGCTCCATACCGCAAACTTGTCATGGTGCGAGACAATGTTCCTGTTGAGGCAAACCCGCCAAAAAAAGGGCTAATAACATTCCCAACGCCCAACCCAATCAACTCTTGATTAGGCCGGTGCTGATCGCCTGTAAACTTATCAGTAGCTGCAGCTGAAAGCAGGGTCTCTATACTACTTAATAAAGCTATTGAACATGCAGTTGGGATAAGATGAAAAAAAACCTTCCACGATACCATAGGTACCATTAAAATAGGTGCTCGCTGAGGAATCCCCCCGTAAGCGCTATAAATAGTATTCACATCATCAAAGTTGAACAATATATTTAAAAGCGTGATCAGCGATAATGCCGCTAACGGCGCTGGAATTTTAGGCGAAATCCTACCGGATAACGCAATAATAGCGAGACCAAAGAGAGAGAGCAGTGTTGTGTTTAAAGAAAAATGAGGTAATGCTGTTAGTAAAAGATAAATTTTTTGTAAAAAAGGAGTGCTAGAATTTAAAGCGACTGTCAAGCCAAAAAATTCTTTAAACTGATTAACAAAAATACTGATACCAATGCCGAATGAAAATCCATGAACAACGGTCGTAGGAATACCTCGAACAATATCACCCAGTTTTAACATACCCATCAAGATAAGAATAACACCAGCCATAAGAGTGACCATTTGCATAGCAGCAACGCCGTAAGTTTGGGTGACAGTTGATAAGATCATAACGAGTGCACTAGTCGGACCGGCTATTTGAACATGTGTGCCACCGAACATTGCTACCGAAAAACTTGTAATAATTGCTGTATAAAGACCTTGCTCTGGCTGAGCGCCACTTGCGATAGCAAACGCTATAGCTAAAGGCGCTGCTAAGACGCCCACAACAATCCCAGCAAAAATATTTCTAATGAGAAATCTTGTATGAAATAAGCCTGCACGATAAGCGTGTATAACAGCTAGCATATTAATTTAATTACCAAAATGATGAATAGCTTTAAAGTCACATGGATCGTTGCATTACGTATCAAATCTTGCCTCACAATCTATCATCTGATAGTAAAGATATTCAAAATTTCAATGAATGAAAAATGCAATACCTCTTGTGTAATCATACCTTAATTGCAACGAATATCAAGATTGCATAGATTTTTAAAAGAAATTATTTTCATGCAAATCAAAGAAATGTAGAAGTAAAAATAATTTTGATGTATGATTGGGAAAATTTTCATATCTAACTCATTATTTTAAATAAAGGACTCATGTTAAATTTACCCACTCTTACCGTGCATCGTTCAAAACGAGCACAGCAAGGCTATCCTTGGATTTACTCCAATGAACTTTCACTAACGACCTTGGATAAAGAGCTTCCTATTGGCGGTTTAGTAAGATTTGCGACCGTTGATGGAGTTTTTCTAGGAATAGGTACTTTTAACCGTCATGCATTAATATCTGGACGAGTATTAAGTCATCATGAATACGAATACCCGAATAAAGAGTGGTTTTACAAAAAATTCCTCAAAGCAAAAAATGCTCGTGAGCGTATTTATAAAGACCCTTTTTATCGTTGGGTGCATGCAGAATCTGATGGCCTTGCTGGTCTGATCATTGATAGATATGGTGTAACTGCTGTTATTCAAGTTAATACAGCGGGCATGGAGCTTTTGCAGGATGTTTGGATTGCAGCGTTAAAAGAAAGTGAGCCTCTTATCGAATCATGGGTTATTAGAAAAGATAGTAACTCTAGACAATTAGAACACATAGACAACAAACCCGTTGAGATCGTTGGAACACTGGTTGAACACCAAGTTATAGGACAAGAAGGTCCTGTTTATTTTATCGCTGATGTTCTTGATGGTCAAAAAACTGGTTGGTTTTATGATCAGCGCGAAAATAGGGCTCTTATTGCAAGATGGATTAATCCTGGCGATACAGTTCTAGATTTATTTACGCATACAGGGAGCTTTGCTCTTTATGCGGCCCATAAAGGGGCTGTTGTAGATGCTGTTGATCGCTCAGCGCTAGCTTTAGAACTTGGTTCTAAAGCAGCATTACTAAATCAAGTATCCAATCGTATTACCTGGCATCAAGCTCAAGTTTTTCATTATTTAGAGCAGGAGAGTCGTTTTTTTGACATGGTGATCGTCGATCCACCTGCTTTTGTCAAAAGCAAAGCCACACTAAATCAAGGAATACAGGGTTATATCAAAACATTGACTCTTGCTCTTAAAGTTGTCAAACCAGGTGGATTATTATGCTTTACCTCTTGTTCTCATCTGATTACACCCTCTGATATTCTTGATATCTGCATTAAAGCTGGTCTGAAGACAAAGCGTCAGTTAACAGTTTTAGCACATTTAGGCGCTGGATTTGATCATCCAGTACGTGCAGAACTGCAAGAACTCACTTATCTTAAAGGCGTCCTTGTAGCGGTTGATTAAAGATTAACGGCTATAATTGATAGGCTTGTTATTCTGTAATGTTTATCATATCGTTCTCCTCATAATAATTTTTTTATTATGAGGAGTGGTTTACATTCTTTTCATTGTGTTTTATTGTGAAAATAGTAGCTCATTTTAAAGCAAAATTTTTTATGCCAAGAATCGGCCAGCTTAAGTCCATTTGTTTGTCCAATAAGTCTGTTTTTTTAATAAAAAAATATTTGTTTTACAAAAAACTATGCAAAATACCTTCTATTAATAGAATTATTCTATTTGGATCTCGTGCCCGTGGGGATTGTGCTAACAAAGCAGATATCGATCTTGCTATAGATTGTAAAAAGGCAACAGAAGAAGGATGGTTAGAAATATTAGAGATTTTTGATAATGCAGATACTTTACTCAAGATTGATTGTATTCGCCTTGACACACTTCCTGAAAATTCTTTTTTATTGCATGAAATAAATAGTGAAGGAATTGATTTATATGAAAAAAATAAGACTTGAAATCTCTAAGCTTGAAAAAAGCCTCCTCAATCTTGAAAGTACCCAGTTCATTTCGATGGATAAGAATATATACGCTATATGTGAGACCTATTTGATGGATGCATGTATTAAAAGATTTGAACTCACATTCGATCTTTTATGGAAAACATTACGTGTTTTTTTTTATTACAAAGGTATTGAATTACACTATCCCAAAGATGTACTCAAAGAGGGTTATTTAACTGATTATTTAGAAGATGAATTATTATGGTTAAGAATGCTTCAAGATTACAATATTTCAGCTTACAGTTATGACGATACTCTCGCATCTGATCTGTTTAAAAGAATACAACTCTATATTCCTTTGATAAGAAACGCTTTTAATAAACTCTTAAAAAGCGTTAAAGAAATAGAATGCGACGCCTAGTTCTATCAAAATCTTTATGATCTCTAAAGCCTGAATAAATTCGTTTCTCCCCCACCACCCAACGAACATTGGTTTGCAATTCACTGGGCGGGAGAGTCAATGTCACGAATATTAAGAAAGCAGCGCTAATGAAGCTTCGATTGAACTGAGCTGTACTTGATATTCCGCTAAACGTTGTTGTTCTTGTTCAACAACGCTCGCTGGTGCTTTGCTTACAAAGGATTCATTACCTAATTTTTGTTTTGCTTTTTCAATTTCTTTAATACATTTAGCGCGATCAAGTAATAAGCGTTCACGTTGAACTGTATTATCCACTGTGACTGTCTGTAGAATTAAGGAAAATTCTTCTTGATTAAAATGAGAGGCTATCATGTTTTTATCATCAAAAGTTGATTGCTGATAGTCCTGTACTGTAGCGACCTTTGCAAGATCTCGAATAAAGGGTTCGAATTCATACCAAAGTTGTTCAGCAGTACCTTTAGCTTTTACAACAAGATCTATATGCGCTTTTGGGACAACATCGAGTTTAGAACGAATAGTTCTAATAGCCACAATAAACTCTATTAATGAAAAAATCTTCTGATCATCAATATAAGGTGAAGAGCGTGTTGCCTCTTGAGTTGTTTCAACTAAATGCAAATAAGAGTCATTGGGTGTAATTTTTTTGTGCAAAATAAAAGCTAACTCTTCAGTAATAAAAGGCATGATCGGATGCAATATATGCAATACACTTTGAATCACTTTCACTAAAACACATTGCGCTTCTGCTTTTGTTTCCGGAGATTTTAAAAGCACTTTAGCAAACTCTAAATACTGATCACAGACTGTCGTCCACACGAAATCAACAAGTCTCTGGGCTAATAAATCAAAACGATATTCAGCTAAATCAGCAGAGGATTGTTCTTGAATGAAGGAAACTTGATTTAAAATCCAATGATGAATAGGATGTATAATGTTGCCTTGATAAGCTTGATACTCATCTAATTGCATTAAAGTAAAACGCATCATATTCCACAATTTATTACAAAAGTTATGGCTAGCTTGCATACGTTGTGTATCGAATCGAATAAAACGTCCTGGTGATGCTTGTTGACAGAATGTTAGCCTTAAAGCATCAGCTCCATATGAGGATAACCCTTGTGGAAAATCTCGTTGGGTTGCAGCAGCAATTGATGCCGCTTTTTCTGGCTGCATAAGACCTTGTGTTCTTTTTTTCAGAAGATCTTCAAGACTAATTCCGTCTATCAAATCAATCGGGTCAATAACATTACCTTTAGATTTAGACATTTTCATCCCCTGATGATCTTGAATCAGACCATGAATGTAAATATCTTTAAAAGGCACTTTGCCTGTAAAATAGAGGGAGAACATTATCATTCTGGCAACCCAAAAGAAAATAATGTCAAATCCTGTTACCAAAGCTGTTGTTGGAAAAAATCTTGATAACTCATGATGATCTTCAGGCCATCCTAACGTAGCAAAAGGCCAAAGTGCTGAAGAGAACCAGGTATCCAAAACATCTTGATCTTGTCTCAGATCAACAGAGGGATCTAACTGATAATATTCTCTGACTTC
Organism: bacterium; assembly: GCA_009927065.1. Lineage (GTDB taxonomy): Bacteria > Pseudomonadota > Gammaproteobacteria > Berkiellales > Berkiellaceae > LLD-282. The sequence goes on from RFNU01000202.1 coordinate 18,980, forward strand.
TTTTTCATTATAACCAACATAACTCTTACCGGCCTGGTCATACCATGCCGGAATTTGATGGCCCCACCATAATTGACGAGAGATACACCAATCTTGAATATTATTTAACCAATGCTGATAATGCTTTTCCCAGGTGTGTGGAATAAACCCTAGCAATCCCTCTTCATGGGCTTTCAACGCCTTAACGGCCATCTCTTGCATGGACACATACCACTGATCGGTCAATAAAGGCTCAATCACTTGATCAGTACGTGAACAACGTGGAATTTGATGCACATGATTTTGTTTTAATTTTAATTGATTGATATGTTCAAGAGCGTTTACAACCAAAGGACGAGCAGCTAATCTATCCATGCCTTGAAATGCTGATGGCACATGATGATTAAGCTTGCCGTTAAGCTCAAGAATATTAATTAAAGGAAGATTGTGGCGTTCTGCCATAGCAAAATCATTAAAATCATGCCCAGGAGTAATTTTGACACAACCTGTTCCAAACTCTTGATCGACATGAATATCAGCAATTAATGGAATTTTACGATTAATGAGAGGCAAAATAACCTCTTTACCAAGATAAGCCTGATAACGCGGATCATCAGGATGAACTGCAACGGCAACATCTCCAAATAAAGTTTCAGGTCGTGTTGTCGCTACAACAATCGATCCACTGCCATCAGCCAAAAGATACTCTAAATGATATAAACAACCTTGTTCTTCATGAAATTCAACTTCCAAATCAGAAACAGCTGATTGTAAATGACAATCCCAATTGACGAGACGTTTTTTTCTATAAATAAGATTATCTCTATAGAGCTTAACAAAAGCCTCTTTAACAGCAGCATTATAAGGCTCATCCATCGTAAAGCGTTCTCTATCCCAGTCAATAAAGGTCCCTAAACGTTTTAATTGAGATAAAATAGTACCACCAGATTCTTCTTTCCATTGCCACACATGCTCAAGAAATTCATCTCTACTCATTTGGCTGCGCTTTAATCCTTGCTGTTCTAATAAACGTTCAACCACCATTTGAGTTGCAATCCCAGCATGATCGGTTCCTACTTGCCATAAGACCTTATACCCTTTTTGTGCATGCGCACGAATGAGAGTATCCATTAAGGTATCTTGAAAAGCATGGCCCATGTGCAAGGTGCCCGTCACATTTGGTGGTGGAATCATGATGGAATAAGCCTGAGCGCCTTCACGTTGAGCAATTTTTTTAAACAACTGCGCAGCAGTCCATTTTTCGTACCACGATTTTTCTAATTGATGAGGTTGGTAATGTTTATCTAACATAAAACTCCGCTAATGACGCTCAGTTAATAAATTGACGCCATTATATCACAAATGTAAGTCGCCTCTCATCCTGTCTCTTTATAAAAGATCCAAGAATGTATGAACTAGACTTCATTGCAACGTATTGAACAAAGACGCTTATTTTTTCATCAGTCAGAAAGACAATAAGGTTTTGGGCTATACATGATTGTTTTTATAAGGGCATTAAAAAATTTCAATTCTTTTTGATGAGGCTGGTTGTTTAATGAAAAATTCAAAGCTTTATTGGGGGGTAGCGAGAAGCCCATTGAGTCGATAGAGCAGTTAATTGGTTTTATTTGAAGATCGGCGGTTTGATACAAACCTGCGAGAGCATCTAAGGTTTCATAATCCGTTTCGTAAAGGCAGCGAGCTATCAGAAATGGTTTTTGTTGTGCATCTTTTCCTTTTATCACGCTGTATTCATCATCTATTGCTATCTCCGCTGCGTTGTTAAACGGCCAGATATACCCTCGACCAGATATGATTTTAATCCTATTACGACTGCACCATAATACTCTGACACGACTTTCTAAGGCCAATGGCCTGTCCATTTCAATCGTAGGGACCCCATTCAATTTAATAGCCGCTTGTCCTGGAAGGGCATAAATAAAATCTTTTGAAAATCCAAAATGAATTAATGCATCTCGAGCATTTTTAACTTCATCATTGAGTTGAGTCATTTGGTGAACAGTATACGATAAAGGTGGGGAGAACGTGTATTGACAGTATGCTTGTAATTCTCTACTAAATTGACTTAAAGAATAAGTGTCAGATTCTTTTTTTTGAGTACTGACCAGATCTAAACACGATTTAATATCTAAGAATCCACTAATATGGTAAACAAGATTAGCATCGCCAAAGACTTGTTTAGTGGGTTGCGCAATAATATTTTTTAACGCGAACGCTTCTTTTGAACTCCATCCAGTATTCTTATAATTTTCTTCGTTAATACTCTGTATTTTATTAAATAAATCAGCGTCTTCTCTAAATGATGATCTTTCAAGATTTTTTAATAATTGAAACTCTTCGGGGGTAACATCAACAAGGGCGAACATTGTATCAGCTTTGATTTTAATTTGACTGAGTGGAGCCTGCTGTATCTTTATACTAAATATTGTATCGAGTTTATTCTGATCAACAACCAGCACACAATCATCAGCATAAGCAGTCATCGTGCTCAAACAGGAATCAATGAATGGATCGTTAGTTTTTTCATGCGGTGATGGCCTCTCGAATGATCTATTTGAGTCCAAGAAGCTATTATTAAATAACTTCTTCAGAAAGTGCTCAATCAGCCCCACACTATATTCAATAATGACATAGGTACATAAAAGTATTATTGCTCTTGATATTAAAACGAGGGCTATATTCAAAGAAAATGGCATGATGAGATTCCAGCATGATTTATAAGACCTATAATCAATATACTGGGATAATGCTTCATTTGCAAACCGAATAAAATGCGATCTAAAGCAGCCATCTTCTTCAATAACAATGCCATAATGTACACAGCAACTTTAACAAACAGATGCATGTTGTGAACAACAAAAAAGCTTTCCTTTATAAGCGACAGCATGTTTTTTAGGAAAATAAACATGGCACGTTGGACATTCCATCATCACATCAACAATATCTTGCTCTTGCGAAGGTTTATTATTGATGTGTTGTTGATCAACCAATAAATGGCCAATCAACCTCAACATCAAATTAATAAAAATAAACAAAAATCCACATATAATTAAAAACATGATCATCAACGATGCATAGGCATTAAATCAGTAATTGTGCCTTCAAAGGCTTCACACGATTGAGCAATTGTTTCTGAAAGAGTGGGATGTGGATGAATCGTTAATGCTAAATCTTCAGCAACACAACCCATTTCAATAGCAAGAGTAATTTCTGCAATTAAATCTCCTGCATGTGGTCCTGCTATCCCTGCACCTAAAATATGTTTTGTTTTAGGATCGAACAGCAATTTTGTTAACCCATCTTGACGTCCCAAAGCCAGAGAGCGTCCATTAGCAGCCCATGGAAAGACCGATTTTTCATAAGGAATATTATCTTTTTTGAGCTGCCTTTCTGTTTGCCCAACCCATGCAATTTCAGGATCGGTGTAAGCAACACTTGAAATCAAGCGCCCTAAAAATGCTGAAGGCAGTCCACAAGCAACTTCAGCAGCAACTTTACCTTCAGGAATGGCCTTGTGTGCTAACATAGGATCGCTCGCGCAATCACCTATCGCAAAAATATGCTCAACGACAGTGCGTTGCTGGTCATCCACTTCAATAAACCCCCTCTGATTCAATCTTAAGCCTGCTTTTTCCAGTCCAATCAAATCACCATTTGGGCGACGACCAACCGCTGATAAAATCATATCATAATTTACTGATTCTTTAGGAGCATCTACTCCTTCAAATGAAACAAGCAAGCCTTCTTTTTTAGCAATAACATTCTTGACTTTTGTCTGCATAAGAATCGACTCATAGTGTTGCTGAGCAAATTTAACGAGTGGCTTGACAATATCTTCATCTGCTGACGGAATAAGCTGCGATCCAAGTTCAACAATAGTTATTTTTGAGCCTAATGCACTATAAATACTAGCCATCTCCATCCCGATAATACCACCACCAATGACAAGCATTTTTTTAGGAATAAAGGGTAAATTCAACGCTCCTGTTGAGTCCACGATTCTTGAGTCAGTTGGCAAAAATGGCAATTTGATTGGACGTGATCCCACAGCTAGAATTAATTTTTTAAAAATAATTTTTGTAGGCTCCCCATCACGTGGGGTAACAATAAGTGAGTGAGGATCATTTAATATACCGGTGCCTTGCAACACATTCACTTGACGAGCTTTAGCAAGAGCACTTAATCCACTTGTGAGTTGTCCAACCACAGCTTTTTTATGAGCTCTTAACTGTGCAAGATCGATAACAGGATTGTCCCAGCTGAGACCTTTTGTCTTAAGCTTTTCTGTTGAACGTATTGTTTCAGAAACATGAAGCAGTGTTTTCGAAGGAATACATCCTATATTTAAACATACACCACCTAAATCTGGATATCGCTCTATTAACGCGACTTGTCCTGGTTTTTTCAATAAATCGGCCGCACGAAAAGCAGCTGTATAACCACCGGGGCCGCTACCCAATACTGCAATTTCAACATTTAATTCCTTCATATTCTACGGTCCTCTCCTAGAGTAATAATGTTCGAATGTCTTCTAATGTATGAGCTATGTATGCGGAAAAACGCGCAGCTTGCGCACCATCAATAACTCTATGATCGTAACTTAAACTTAAAGGCAGGATTTCTGCTTTAACCCAATTATCGTTAATCCATACTGGTTGCTGCTGTTTTTTTGAAACACCTAAAATAGCAACATCTGGCCAATTGATAATCGGAGTAAAACCAACACCGCCAAGACCACCTAACGAGGAAATGGTGAATGTCTGACCTTGATGCTGTGCTAGGGATAATCGCCGCTGTCTAGCTAATAACGAGAGATCTTGCAATTTAATAGCTAATTCAATTAAAGAATAGGTGTCGGCATGATGAATAACGGGTACAACTAAGCCTTCTTGAGTTTCAACAGCAACACCAATGTTAATGTAATTTTTCATAATCAAATGAGTGCCACAAGAAGCTAAAGAGCTATTAAATTCAGGATATTCTTTTAATGCAGCAGTGACTGCTTTGATCACGAAAACCAGAGGGGTGAGTTTAGCTCCTTGATCAAGAGCTTTTTGTTGGTGGGCTAAACGAAATTTATCCAATTCAGTAATATTAGCTTGCTCAAAATGAGTAACGTGCGGAATATTCTGCCAATTTGCACTCATGGTTTGCGCACTTTTTTGACGTATAGAGGTTAATTTTTTCTCAGCAATAGCGCCCCATTGAGAAAAATCTGGAAGAAGTCTTAACTCTGTTGCTAATTTTTCTGTTTTGATCAGTTGATGATCTCGTACATATTTTTTTAAATCATCTAATGTGATTCGCCCTTGCGTTCCACTGCCTAATACTTTTTCAAGATCAACATCAAGTTCGCGCGCTAATTTTCGCACAGCAGGCCCTGCATAAACAGTTTTCAATGATTGAGCAAAATCATTCAGTAACGAAACTTCGTTCATGGTTTGTTTTTTTAAAGGCAGTTGCTCAGATAATTCGTCTCTTTGCGCACCGAGGCTAACGTTTGGGATACCACTATCATTTTCTTTAATATGTAAGATAGGGTAATGAGCGGAGACTTTATCTCCTTTAGTCACTAAGATCTTTTGAATCAATCCAGCTTTATCACTCACAATTTCCATAGACGCTTTATCTGTTTCAAGAATTAAAATAGGTTGTCCTATTTCAATGAAATCTCCTTCTTTAATCAAAACATCAATGACTTCTAAGTTTACTAATCCCCCTAGTTGAGGAATAACAACTTCAGTATTCATTTTGTACACACTCCTTTAACTTATGCAGTTAGTGGATTTTTCTTGTCAGGATTGATATTGAGTTTTTTTTGTATCAATGTTAAATCCCCCTGATAAAGATTGTTTTTAATCAATTCTTTTAATGTCGCGTAAACTATATAAGCACTTGATACTTCAAAGTGATCGCGTAACGAAGACCGTGTATCCGATCGACCATAACCATCGGTACCAAGGACAACATAAGGTCGTTTAATCCAAGCTCGAATTTGATCTGCATGGATTTTCATATAATCTGTTGCGGCAATAACAGGAAGATGACTTGCGCCTAAACACTGCTCAATATAAGTCGATCTTGCTATATCATGAGACTGATGTAATGATGCATGATCATAGGCTAACCCATCTGCTCGCAACTCAGTGAAACTTGTAACAGACCAAACATGCGCAAAAACTTGATATTCTTTCTCCAGAATATCGGCGGCAACTAACACCTCATTTAAAATAGCACCCGAACCCAATAAATCACAAATCGTTTTTTTCGAGCTTTTTTTTAATAAGTACATCCCTTTAATAATGCCTGCAACAGCATCGTTAGGCATAGCTGGGTGCTCATAATTTTCATTCATTGTTGTTATATAAAAAAACTCATCGTGTTCTTGGATGATTCTTGTCAAACCATAATCAATAATATGTGCCAGTTCGAACGAAAAAGCCGGGTCATAACAACGCCCGTTAGGTATTGTTGATGCCAAAACATGCGAATGCCCATCTTGATGTTGGAGCCCTTCGCCATGTAATGTTGTTCGTCCAGCTGTCGCACCAATCATAAAGCCGCGTGCACGACTATCACCCGCTGCCCAACACAGATCGCCAATACGCTGAAACCCAAACATAGAATAAAAAATGTAAAAAGGGACCATAGGACAATCATGATGCGTGTAAGAAGTCGCTGCAGCTAACCAGCTACTAAAAGCACCTGCCTCATTGATACCCTCTTGCAATAACTGTCCTTGCGCACTTTTGACATAAGGCATAAGATCATCTTTATCCACAGAATCATAACATTGACCCTCAGGATGATAAATCCCCAACTGTTTAAACAAGCCTTCCATGCCAAATGTTCTGGCTTCATCAGGCACTATAGGCACAATGTGTTTTTTTAATGACCGATCGCGAAGCAATGCTCCTAACAAACGAACAAAAGCCATTGTTGTGGAAATTTTTTTACCAGCACTACCCCTATCAAATAAGGTTGCGTAATGAGGATCATCAATTTTTAAAGATTGTGGTTTGACGGTACGTTCTGGTAAAAAACCACCTAATTGTTGACGTTGATTTTTTATATATTGAGTCAATACATGATCGTGGGGTGCTCGATAAAAATCTAATTTTTTAATGTGCTCTAATGTTAAGGGCAGCTGAAACTGTTCTTTAAATTCGAGAAGTGATGCATGATCAAGTTTTTTAGTATTATGAGCAGTATTCAGTGCTTGACCTGCCGATCCTAGGCCGTAGCCTTTAATAGAATGCGCTAAAATCACGACTGGCTTCTCCTGGGAGGCTACAGCTTGAGCGTAAGCTGCATATATTTTAACTCGGTCATGAGCTCCTCGTCCTAAAGCTTTTAACGTTTCCTCACTTAAACTCGCTTTGAGCTGCTCGATCTCAGGGCAGCCTGTAAAAAAATGGTCTCTAAAATATTCCCATCCAAATTTACTATAAGCTTGCATATCACCATCAACAACCTCTTGCATTCGTGATCGTACAACACCGGAAACATCTTCATCTAGGAGTTGATCCCAAGCACTATTCCAGATAACTTTTAAAACCATCCATCCGTTGCCTAGAAAAATCTTTTCCAACTCACTGATAATCTTTCCATTGCCTCTGACAGGACCATCCAATCTTTGTAAATTGCAATTCACTACAAAAATCAGGTGATTAAGCTTTTCGCGAGCAGCAATTGAAAGCGCGCCTAAAGACTCTGGTTCATCCATTTCACCATCACCACAAAAACACCATACTTTACGATCACGCATATCGATAAGACCACGTGCATGTAAATAGCGCATAAATCTTGCCTGATAAATAGCTTGTAAGGGCCCCAATCCCATTGATACGGTAGGAAATTGCCAATAATTTGGCATCAACCAAGGATGTGGATATGAACTTAACCCATTACCTTTCACTTCACGACGAAAATTTTTCAACTGATCCTCTTCTAAGCGATACTCTAAAAAAGAACGTGCGTAAATTCCTGGTGACGAATGTCCTTGAAAGAAAATTAAATCTGCATTCTCCCCTGCTTTCCAAAAATGATTGAATCCGACATCGTAAAGCGTTGATACAGATGCAAAAGTTCCAATATGCCCGCCTAAGTCTGCAGTATCGGATTGAGCACGAACAACCATCGCCAAGGCATTCCATCGGATCAGATTTTCAAGTTGATCTTCAAGGTGTTGATCACCTGGATACAATGGCTGCTCATCAAGGGATATGGTATTGGTATAATCTAAGTATGTATTGGCCAAAGGGGATTGATTGATGCTTTGAGCTAACCGTTTAATTAATCGTGCTGCATGAGCCTGACCTTGATGATCAATAACGTCTTTTAAGGCATCAAGCCATTCATTGAATTCTATATCTGCCATAACATAATCCTTGCATAGAAGTTTTTTTAGTTGTTATGAATCACTCGTACGCTAGGAAGAAAGTGCTTTGACAATCATATGATAAAGCTGTCCTAAAAACGGTCTATTGAAGACTTGAGCGTTTTCGATAAAAATACTACTCGTTAAGAATAATACAATCCGTCTGCAAATAGCGAGTCTAGTCGAAGATCTGAGATATTGTACTGGCCTAACCATCGCTCCTAGTGAGATCATCAGACGTGAAAACTGTCGAGTGCAGATAACCTCGATCAGCTGATTAAAGATCATCGATTAACTTAAGGCGTTTTACACAAGACAAAAGGGAGTAACCCATTGGCCTGGCTTAATTTTTTTGATATTATTAGGAATCTTAATTTTCTTGTGCTTTTTTAATGAGTCTTATAGCCCTTCAAAAAAAAATCTTACATTATACGGGCAAAGCTATCAATCATTTTAATATGATTGCCCAGAATGACAATATTCTTGTATGTTTATCTGGTGGAAAAGACTCTTGGGCCATGGTTTGGGCCCTAAAAGAATTAAAAGCTCGCAGTAAGGTTCGTTTTAACTTTACAGTCTTTACCCTTGATCAAGGACAACCGGGTTGGGACGATCAGGCTCTAAAGCAGCGCTTAGAAGCAATGAATCTTAACTATGAAGTTTTACATCGCGATACTTATTCAATTGTAACGGATAAAATTCCTGAAAATAAAACCTATTGTTCATTATGTTCGCGTCTTCGTCGAGGAATCGTCTATCGTTACGCTCGTGAAAATGGTTTTAATAAAGTAGCTCTCGGACATCACCGTGATGATTTAATTACAACGCTTTTAATGTCTATCTTTTATAATGGTGCTATTAAATCAATGCCTCCAAAGCTCTTAAATGAAGATAAAGATTTAATTGTGATTCGTCCATTAGCGTATGTTCAAGAAAAAGATCTGATAGATTTCGCCATGCAAATGAATTTTCCCATCATTCCTTGTAATCTGTGCGGATCTCAAGAAAATTTACAGCGTCAGTCTGTAAAAGCACTCATACACAAAATGGCTCAAACCAATCAAAAAATACCAAGTAACATTTTACATGCGTTAAGCTCTCTGACGCCAAGCCACTTGATGGATAAGAATTACTGGGACTTTAAAAATCTTGAACGTGAGCAAGTTAATGGCAATATTACTCCATTCTGTGATGAACAAGAATTTATTCAACAGGAAGAAGATATATGGTAAATGATGAATTTTTTGTCATAGAGGCAGATCACGCTGGTGTCCGCATCGATAAATGGTTAGCAACGATTTTTAATCAATTTTCACGATCTCATTTAACAGAGCAAATTAAAAATGGTTATGTTTTACTTAACGATAATACTGTCAATCCCAGTATTAAACTGAAAGTTGGTGATAATATTCGCGTCAAAACCGATCATTTAAAAATTGATGAACATTTGTCCGATCTGATTCCTCAAGAAGGTAAGCTGGATATTGTTATTCAACATGAGCATTTTATTATTTTAAATAAAGCTCCTGGAGTGGTAGTGCACCCTGGTGCTGGAGTCCGCGATCAAACATTAGCTAATTATCTCGTTTGGCACTTCCCTGGTAATCTTCAACTGCCTAATTGGGGTCTGATCCATCGACTTGATAAAGATACATCTGGGCTGATGGTTATTGCTTTAACACTAGAAGGTTATCATGAATTAACGAAGCAAATGCTAGCGCGCGAGATTAAACGAACCTATTTAGCTCTTACCATGGGTCATATTCGTTATGGGCAGACCATAGAAACCTATATGAGTCGTGATCCACGTAATAGACTCAAACGAGCAGTAACAACCTCTCCCTTGGCCAAACGTGCTATTACTCATGTCAAAGTAAAAGAGCGTTTTGAGAAAATGACTCTTGTGGAGTGTACGTTAGAAACCGGGCGCACGCATCAAATTCGTGTGCACATGGAGCATATTCGTCACCCTATTGTGGGAGAGCCTTTATATTCTGGGAATATGCCGACCAAAAGATTGTTTCATCGCCAAGCTCTTCATGCAACGCATTTGAGCTTCAATAACCCCTGGGATAAGAGACTAGTTGAAGCAGATGCTCTCCTACCTGAAGACTTTACTAAACTGCTTGATTCACTCCG
>RFNU01000238.1 GCA_009927065.1 bacterium
AGTTAAGCAAAGTAGAGGAGGGAGAGTGTGAATCTTGTACAATCTAAAGTTTCTTCAACGGAGAACAAGATGCAAGTCAAAGGCATGACTGTTTTCAATACAGAACAAGTCAACAACAAAAAACAACCAATGTTTTTTGGAAAACCTTTGGGAATTCAACGTTATGATTCTTATAAGTATCCAATCTTTGATAAGTTAACAACTCAGCAATTAGGATATTTTTGGAGACCTGAAGAGGTTTCCTTGCAAAAAGATCGAGGTGATTATCAAACGTTAAGAGACGAACAAAAACATATCTACACATCTAATTTGAAGTATCAAATTATGCTAGATAGTGTACAGGGTCGTGGTCCCGGATTAGCATTTCTTCCATATTGTTCTTTACCAGAACTGGAAGCATGTATGACTGTCTGGGAGTTCATGGAAATGATTCATAGTCGTTCTTATACGTACATAATCAAAAACATATATTCAGATCCATCTGAAGTGTTTGATACAATTATTACTGATGAGCGCATTCTTGAACGCGCTAAGAGTGTTACAGAATCATATGATGATTTCATAACTGCAGCACAAAATTATGGAGCATCCGATCAATGGATGTATCAACTCGAAAACGTTCCTCTCGCAAAAGATACACTCAATGATGTCAAAAGAAAGTTGTACAGAGCAATTGCAAATGTTAACATTCTTGAGGGAATTCGGTTTTACGTTAGTTTTGCTTGTAGTTTCGCCTTTGGCGAACTTAAGCTTATGGAAGGATCAGCTAAAATCATTAGCCTTATCGCAAGAGACGAAAATCAACATCTAGCACTTACTCAAAATATTATGAATAAGTGGAGAGAAGGTGATGACCCCGAAATGCAACAGATTGCAAAGGAAGAAGAAGAGTGGGTTTATGCAATGTTTGATCGTGCCGTCAACGAAGAGAAAAGATGGGCTGACTATCTTTTCAAGGATGGTAGTATGATCGGATTAAACGATAAACTTCTTCAGCAATATGTTGAGTGGATTGCAAATCGCAGACTCAAGGCAATAGGATTAAAACCACAATATGATATCGCAGCAAACAATAACCCACTTCCTTGGACTCAGCACTGGATTTCCTCTAAAGGTCT
>RFNU01000041.1 GCA_009927065.1 bacterium
AAAAGAATAAATACATTAGTTTCACAAAAACAACTAGAAGAAAATAGATTGAAGATTTTCAACGATTTTCTAAATTCGTTGTAAATTATTAAATTATAAATAAATATAGATTTCATAAAAAGAAAATCGGAGAGTTCAAATGTCTCGTGGAGATTTACAAGAAATGGAAGTAGGCACAAAGCAATCCAAAACTGCTGTGAATGCTAATGCATCGGCACCAGACTCAATGAGTCACTTGAGTGGTTCAACACCCGGTCAAACTGGTAGTTGGGAAGATTTAGGTGGTCCTACACCTGAGAATTATCGTTCTGATGATGATTCTGCAAAACTTAAGACCCCTGGTGAAACACTCAAGCAAGTTAGAGATGTTGTTAACAAGGGTGCCAAAAGTGCAGATCCTATGAAGAGTATGGCAAAAGAAGATGCTGATTATGATGAAGAAGATGAAGAACTTCTAGAAGCCAAAGAAGAAGATGAAGAGGAAGAAGATGAAGAAGAGGAAGATACCAAGAAAAATGGTAAGAAAAGTAAAAAGGAAGAAGATGAAGAAGAGGAAGATGATGAGGACCTAGAAGAAGAGTTTGATCTTGAAGAAGATGTAAATGCTTTGCTTGGTGGAGAAGAACTCTCCGAAGAGTTTAGAGAAAAGGCAAAACTTGTTTTTGAATCTGCACTCAGATCAAAAATTAGTGAAATCAAAGAATCTCTTGAGATCAGATATGCTGAGGCACTTGTAGAAGAAATTGAAGAAATTAAAGAAGCACTAAACGATCGTGTAGATTCTTATCTTGAATATGTTGCTGATGAGTGGTTTGCTGAAAACACACTCTCAATTGAAAAGGGTCTGAAAGAAGAACTCACCGAGTCCTTCTTGACTGGTCTGAAAGGACTTTTTGAAGAACATTATGTATCAATCCCTGACGATAAATATGATGTTCTAGAGAGCATGGTAAACAAACTTGATGATATGGAGACGAAACTCAACGAGCAGATTGAGAAAAACGTTTTACTCAACAGTCGTCTCGCAGAGTCGGTTGCTGATGGAATCTT
>RFNU01000139.1 GCA_009927065.1 bacterium
CCTGCATAAATTTGAGAAGAGAAGTCGGCAAGAAACTGTTTATACCAAATTTTTTGAGGAGAATTTACCGCAGAAATTGAATCAAATGCCTTGGAAAGACCTACAAATTTTTCAATAATTGTTCCCGAATTTCCCGTAATTGTTCCTTTGTCATCAACAATTGCAATATGAAGAGCATCATTTTCACCAGCTCTATCAAGTGAATATTGGTTTGTAACTGGTTTTGGTGCAATCGACTTCCAATAAATTGTGAATTTGTGAGACCAAGAGTTTGTTGTCCGTACCAATCAACAACTGTAGAAGGAGTAATTGGAGAAGATGCAGATGTTCCAGTATTGATTCCGGAATTATTAACGAAACGAAGAGAACTTGAAGTTGAATATGATGCAGTGGAAGAATTTTCTGCATAATCAATTAAAGTTTCTGTATTACCAGAAGAAACTCTAGAAACAATTCTTACATTAATCGTACTATTTCCATTCGTAGCATCAGTAGTAACACCGGTAATAATACCCTTCAAATACCCATTAAAGAGTGATGTTGTTCCTGATCCGGCAAGAGCAATATTTGTGAGTGCAGTTGTGACACCAAAACCAATAGTTGCTCCAACATTTGATGGGTTGGTTGTGGCAATACCAATTGTCTGATCTGCTAAATTATCAATAAAACAAACTTTTAAATTATTTGCCCAAGTACCTGGATTCTTTGCTGCATAAGTGAAATTAGTTCCGTCCGAATGATTATTTGTATAATCGTCATAATTTTCAATTTTTAATGCTGAAGTAGAAGCAGCTCCAACTCCGGCATTTGCATTATTCAAAGTTGATCCATCGGTTCTTACAACCTTAAGAACACCACCATAAGAAAGGTATGAGGAAGCACTCATCCAATATTCGTACTGGGAATCTGTTGAGAGTGGTTTTCCAAATACGTTGATTAAATCCTGTTCTGTTGAAATATCAATTGGATAATCTACTGGTCCAATTGGAAAGGGTCCTGCAATTGCACCAATATTATCAAGTACATTATCAGCTCTTCCTACCGTTAAATCAACCTCTCTGACGAGTACGCCTGGAGATAATTGAGGAGTCGCCATTTTTTTCTCCGTAAATTCTCAGTTTATCTAAGAAATATTTATCAAATCTTTTATTTACATATAATTCCACATAAAGGATCGATCACCATACTCATCAGTAAACCAACGATCACCATCAACATCAGTGAAACTTGTTTCATCCAATCCATCAGAAACAAAACCAAATGGAGCCATATCCTGTTCTATTTGATTTTTTTGCTCTTCATAAAGTCTTTTTCTTACATCTTGATCTGTGAGTTCTTTAAAATAATCTTGTGCTACTAACCAGGCATAAATGACTAAACACATTGCTAAGTCATCGTTACATCCTTCTTCTGCCTCAAATGAATTATGTTTTTGAATAAATGTGGTAAGTTCACTCATAATCTCATAATCATTAAAGTTTAACTTATCTTCTTCAATCATAGTTTTGAGATTTAAGCACCCAATTTTTTTAACAGTCTTGGACATTTTTACTCCAAGTTGAGTTTTCTTTCCAGAAAAACCTTGCCCCACAATTTGACCTGCTCTTCCTCTCATAGAGCACATTAACAAATTACTATACTCTAAGTCATACTGAAGAATACTTGCAACTTGATCTCCAACATCATTAACTTCACATAATATAAACGCATTATTATAATTTTTTGCTACCTCATAAATGATATTTGGAAACATCATCGGTTTAATTTCGTTGTTTCGGTATTTTGCAACAACTTTATGAGGAAACTGTGTAATATCAACAACTACAAATGCCGAATAATCAACTCCTACTCCTCTAGCAACGTCTACAGTGATGACGTAATCACATTCCTCATTCGCATCCACATAAACATCTAAACCAGCATTGCGGGTCTTAGGATGCTCATAGACGAGTGATCTGAGTTTGCTTGGTGCAATCAAAGTATCAACTGAACCTAGAAACTCA
>RFNU01000039.1 GCA_009927065.1 bacterium
GCCTAGAACAACGGTCATTTTAATATTATCGCCAGGCATAACCATCTCAACGCCTTCTGGCAGATGAATTTCACCGGTTACGTCAGTGGTTCTGAAATAAAACTGTGGACGATATCCTTTCATAAATGGAGTATGACGTCCACCTTCTTCTTTGGAAAGAACATAAACCTCTGTCTCAAATTCGGTATGTGGGCTAATAGACTTAGGAAGCGCCAAGACTTGTCCACGTTCAATATCATCACGCTTAACACCGCGCAATAAAATACCTACGTTATCACCAGCTTCACCCTGCTTGAGCAATTTACGGAACATTTCAACACCAGTAACAGTGACATCAACAGTATCTTTCAAACCAACGATAGAAACAGTTTCACCAACTTTAACGATTCCACGCTCGATTCTTCCAGTCGCAACAGTACCACGTCCTGAAATTGAGAACACATCTTCAATAGGCATCAAGAAGGGTTTTTCTGTTTCACGCTTAGGGATTTCAAAGTATTCATCCATGGTTTCAACTAGTTTTTTAACTGCTTGAATACCGATCGCGCTGTCTTGGCCTTCAAGAGCTTTCAGGGCAGAACCAACAACAAAAGGAATTTCATCACCAGGGAAGTTATAAGATGATAAAAGCTCACGAACTTCCATTTCTACCAACTCTAAAAGTTCTGAGTCATCGACCATGTCAGCTTTATTCAAGAAGACCACAATCTTAGGAACACCAACTTGACGCGCAAGCAAAATATGTTCACGAGTTTGTGGCATAGGACCATCAGCTGCAGAAACAACAAGAATAGCACCGTCCATTTGAGCGGCACCAGTAATCATGTTCTTAACATAGTCGGCATGGCCTGGGCAATCAACGTGAGCATAATGACGATTTGCAGACTCGTACTCTACGTGAGAAGTATTAATAGTAATACCACGAGCTTTCTCTTCAGGAGCCTTGTCAATTTGGTCATAAGCCATTGCTTGAGCATTGCCCTGAGCAGCTTGAACTATAGTAATAGCAGCTGTTAAAGAGGTTTTACCATGGTCAACGTGTCCAATAGTACCAACGTTGATATGGGGTTTAGTGCGTATAAATTCAGACATCGAAGCCTCTCCTAATAATCATCAATTAAACAATTTTCATATATCTTTAATACATCTTGGCTGTATTTTTATCGCCGGCATCAAGGGCTAATAGGTCTTGATGTCATGCATGCGCCGACTTAACTTGCTCTTTTTTGCGCTTACCTACATCAGAGGAATAAATCACTTAAGCTGTAACGTGATATAAAACCACTCAAAAAAGATACTAGAGTTAATAGTTTGAAATGTCAATAACTCTCTGTAATGTCAGTATATCTTTCATTAAGCATTTGAGATTTCAGAGTAACATATCTCTTTACAGAGAAATAATCAACCCAAACCTGATATAAAGCAAAACTCAAATTATTGGGCCAAGTGTTATAATACTAAAAAGCTTTAAACAGCAAGGACTCAATGTACTTCCCTGCAAACGGCGCTAACAAAAAATAACGACTCGCCCACAATGGATTAGCGTATTGTACCATGAAATTTTCAAGCCACAAATGCTAGGTTAGTAACTTTTGCAACAAGTTGTAAAAATCAAGATAAAAAATTAGTAATCAATGGAGATGTATTAAATAATGCAAATTCGTGGAGCCCACAACCGGGATTGAACCGGTGACCTCTTCATTACCAATGAAGTGCTCTGCCCCTGAGCTATGTGGGCAATGAAG
>RFNU01000188.1 GCA_009927065.1 bacterium
GTATTTGCCGATTGTTTTGAAAGTGTTCCACGTAGAACATTGTTCATATAGTGCATATATGCTTATTTTATTGTTTACTAAATATAAAAACATTTCAATTCAAAGAGTTGTTTTTTTATAGCATTCCAAATTAAAGACGAAACACACAAAAATAAATTAAAATTGTTAAATAGGCTTAACTCTTTCAATGGAATAGAATATCCTGTCTAAAGCTATTTCTTATGATCTTCGCTTACGAGCCATAGACCTTATTAATGTTAAAAAAATATCTATAACTCAAGTCGCTCGGACTCTGAATCTTAGTCGCAGTTCTCTTTATCGATGGTTAGATAACCCTTCCTTAAAAGAAAAACCCCGTAAAGGCAAACCTGCTTCTTTCACAAGATCTGCTGAACTTAAAACTATGCTTCTTAAGAATTCATCGCTCACTGGTATTCAGCTCGCAGAACATTTTAATGTCTCTTCTGATGTTATTTACTATCATTTGAAAAAACTAGGCTTTACCTATAAGAAAAAAAGCTACTCGTACAAAGAGGCTTGCCTTCAAAAAAAAGGATTTTTTAGATAATATAAGTCAACATACTGAATCAACGATTTATTATCTTGATGAAAGTGGTTTTGATCCTCGCAATGAGCAGACTCGTGGCTGGGGGCTTTCATCTGAACGTCTCGAAGGCTTAAAAACAGGGAAACGCTCTTTAGAAAGAATATCGGTTATAGCTGCCTATCAATACGCTAAATTAATCGCTCCAATGACTTACGAAGGTATGTTAAATAGTGAGCTATTTCTTACTTATTTAAAGAACTGTTTATTTCCAGCATTACCGCAAGGAAGTTGTATGATTATGGACAATGCGGCACCGCATAAGAACACTCAAGTGCTTAAGATAGCAGAGGAATTTGGGTGCAAGATACTTTATCTCGCACCTTATTCTCCAGATCTTAACCTTATAGAACATTGTTGGGGCTGGATAAAATCAAAATTATATAAATTAATGCAGCAATCAAATCAATCTTTTAAAGAGCTTATTGCTCAATCGATTGCTTATTACAGCAGAAATTTAAATTATGCTCCATCTTAATTTGAGATTGCTATAGACTCAACTGGTTAGAAGTATAGTTGTGATAAACTATCATTTAGCGGTGCTGGATGAGATGCGAAAGCAGCCACACGAATCCATAATGTTTATTATATTATCAATGAGTTGGCGAGACATTATGTTTTCTGATTACGACATTTAGCAATACACAAACTGTTATTTTATCGCAATATTTTGCTGATCAGATATAAATCTTATGATAAACATGCTGTGATTTCGACAAAGAAGCAGTTATTTTTTTATCTATTTTCTTTCAACTTTTATTTTCTTTCGTTAGAAATTTACACAGGTCTAGCATTTATGATTTTTAGCTTATACTTATCTGGTATTAGGTGTTTTATCAATTTAAGGTGATTATTTATGTTAAGACAGTTTTTATTAATGAGCACATTTTTTTTTCCTATCCTGATTGGAGCTTTAGAGTTAGGTTCTTACGGACAAAAATGGGGAGAACTAAAGTACGCAACAATTGCTAATGATCAAAAAATAGAGGCTTTTGATAAATGGATTACTGCCGCTAATCCGCAAACTAAAGAAGAACGTTTATGGATCTGTTTTGCAAAATCAACTAAAGCTAGCTTAATTGGTGGAGCGAAAGCAGCTGGTGAAATATCAGATATGTTGCCGGAGTTAGAGATTCTTATAAAAGATCCAAAAAGCGAGCTTGAGTTTATGGGGTGCGCTCTTGCCGGTTATCTTTATGCAAAACTACCTGGCTGGCCTATAGCTGTTGGATCTAAATCTAAAGGAAAAGATTTTTTAAATAAAGCACTGGTCATGAAAGAAAGTCCTAATGTGGCTTTTTATTTAGCGCATGGCTATTTCGTATTAGGAGATTCCAAATTAGCGATAGATTTTTTAAATAAATCACGCTCAGGCTTTGAAAACGATAAGACTTCTTATGGCCAAGGCAAATTAAGTGAGCTTAATAAACTAGAGCTGGATATTAAAAAGAATATGTAAAAAACCTGAGTCATTCACTGAGCAGCCAGGATCTGTTGCAATAAATTCGGGTAAAGATAGATGGGAATATGTTGACCACTTTCTTTACCTCGATGATAAGAGCAACTGGATCTGTTTTACATGAGCCGGGAAATGCGTAAAAAACCTTTCTCTCGCAAGGAATCCTCACTATGTCTAATCTATTTAATATGACTGTAAGAGAAACTTTGCTTAGAACAGGCCAAGGACACAATCGCTAGAGAAGCAATAGTAAAGAAAATAAAAAGAGGAGCGTTTATGACGTTAACTGTTCTAGTTCTTTGCACGCACAATACTTGTCGTAGCATAATGGCTGAAGGAATTTTAAATCACTACGGCAAAGATAAAATTCTTGCCTTCAGCGCAGGTAGTTTTCCAGAAGAGAAAGTTAATCCCATGAGCCTTGCCACATTAAAACGTCATGGCATGAGCGATCAAGGTTATCGCAGCAAGTCGTGGGATGAGTTCGTCTCTAATAATCATTTTCCCCAGTCTATCGATATTTTGATTACTGTCTGTGACAATGCTGCTGGGGAAGTATGTCCGATATTTCCTGGTAAACCTCTCAAAACGCATTGGGGAGTGCCAGATCCCTCTCGTTTTCAAGGTTTAGCGCCAGACGTCGAGGCAGAGTTCGATCGCGTTTTCTTCATATTAGAGCGCCGATTTAAAGCGTTGCTCGACCTGCCCCTAGAGGATCTTGATAGAGACGATCTGCAGCGCAAATTGAACGAAATAGGGACATTATAATGTTTTAACTATTTACCAAAAATGCTAATGACATGACTGACAATCGCTTGATCCGTAGTCAGGGAAAGCAACATAGCTGGCGCACTCGTTTTTTATTGGAGATATGATTAAGAATCTTTATTCACATCTTGAGATACATTGAGTAAAACGGGTAGTGAGCTGAAAGACAATATTTATCTCAGAAATTAAACAGATGGTCTAAAGGATCTCATGAACGATCGTTATGATACAGTAATTATGGTAAAAGAAAAAAGCATGATCAAAGGGAGCTAGCGAGAGCTTTTTTTATATGGTCCAAATGAGATGTCACAGGTTTTTTTACCCAAAGATTTCTCCTGATCTTGGACCGTTGCATCTTTTCATGGAAAGCTAAAAAGATTTGAAGGGAAAGAGTCAAATGAAAGATAGGAAGGTACTGCTGAACTGGTTTTAGTTTATTAAGTCACAGAGAGTTAAAACCAAATACAAGGCCGATTATAAGGGCGTGATAAGGGTATCGATCATGTTTGTGGGAATAGAGTTTATAATCGTAAGTATTGTGTTATGAGTTTTGGGTAAAATTGTAAAAAGCGGAGAGACAGCGGTATCCACAGAGCTCTGATGATAGATAAAAACACTGTAAAGTTGCCGAACACACTAGTTTTGAATAGTCCTGACGCTAGCACAGAAAGATGTGAGAGGAGTTAACGTCTAAAACTGGCGGAGAAAGAGGGATTCGAACCCTCGGTACGGAAATACCGTACACACGCTTTCCAGGCGTGCACCTTAAGCCACTCGGTCATCTCTCCAATATATTCTGCAGCTAATTTATCATGAAACGCACCCTTCCTGCAATAACACTTGTCCTTTATCTTAGAGAAAATACAGTATATTGTTTATAAGCTTTAGGCAGAAAGGGTAAAAAAGAAGCTTTTTCTTCATTAAATCTGAAAATGATTGTAGATCACGCGCGTTTGTGTAAGATGTTCTCAATTTAGATGAAACGTGCTATATTGCTACTAATAAAGCAAAAAAATTAAAAATCATGAATAATTATATTCAGCTACTTGAAGAGATTGTTGAACAAAAGTTTGGTGCCGATGTTTTTAAGACATTAGGAATAAATCGAGTTTCTTTTCAAGATCCTTCCTTTATTTCAAATCCAAAGAAATAAGACTGATTTTGGCTACATTTTCCACCCGAGTACTTTTAATAATTCATCTTCGCATATAAACCTATCGGTTAAGATTTCGACTAATTTAGATACAGCAACGCGTGAAACTGGATTTTCATGAATAATATTAGTTAGATAAGAATAAGCAATCCCATTTTCAATAAAGTCATGACGTTGTTTGCTACAAAGATGTTCACACAGGGGTGGTAAAATTGCAAATTGAGAGCAAGTCATGTAATCGGTTGCAACGCAATTTAACTCCAATACTAACTTTTCATCTAGATTTTTTTCTTGCACAATAGCATGTATTTTTTTTATTACATGTTCTCTGCTATAAAGATGAAGTTTAATTGTATGCCAAATTTCGTTATTGTTAGTGTCATTCTGGCTTAATAAACTATCTGTTATATTAGCTTTATTAGAAAAAGCTTCAAGAGTACTTTTCATATGATTTACCCTGATACTCTACACTTCAAATTAAAGACGTATAATTCATTTTTTTCAACCTAACAGGGTTTTCTTTTTGGAAATAGTTATATTTAGTCAATTTAATGTAGTCATTTTCTTATAATTTTGTAGTAAAAGACTACAGTTAAATTAAGTGATTAAAAAACAAATTGTTTTTTTTTGATCGAAAGTAAACTCTTAAAACAAGGGCTAGACATCAGTGCTAACAATATATATGATTGATAAAGTCTGACAGGGATCGTCAGTGCAAAAGCAAATCATGGATGATTTGCGTTGATCCTTTTTTCTTTGTTAAGATTTTTTTCGAGTAAGGATATGAGAAGTAAAAAACTTAGTCCAAGGAAAGCCCATGATTTTAAAGGGAATCCGTAATAGGCTGAAGGATCCGCCTGGCACGGATTAAGGTAACCTGTTTCTGTCAAAAAACAAACATTATAAGACAGAGTGGTAGACACCCAAGCTAGACCAGAACAAAACCACGCTCCAGCAATCATTCCGATGCTGTATTTTTTGTTCGTGTAATAGAGATCGTATCCCAACGACATCACTAATAGTAGTTGAGTCAAAGCACACCAAAAACAAGGGGTTAATCCTTTTATTACCCACAAGTAGCCGCTAGTTATTAAATAAATTAACGTGATTATTCTACTCATATAAAAATCTAATTATATTTCAATAAAAATTCGCCAGCAAAAGTTCGGTTTACTGGCCCTGCTAGGCTTATTTTATCATAATTTTTAGTCGCAGTAACGTAACCAAATTGTGTTTCTATTCGCAAGGAGTTTGTTGATTTAATTTTCGCATTAAATGCAAGGAACGTTGCTAAAGCAGCTGAACCACAACTTGCGGAGCGACCCACTCCACGCTCAAATGTTTCTAATTCTACCGATGTTTGTAGTTGTTGAGCAAAACTAATATTGAATTTATCTAAAGTGAATCCTGATGACTTTAGTTCACTGAGAGCCTTGTTCTTCTCATCTTTGTTAAAGTTCCAGCAGATAAGATGTTCATTCCCTATAAGAACATGATCACACGTGGATGTTAATAGAGAAAAGCTATCAATATATTTAATTTCTGGATTTTCTAAAGAAATTGTTGTTTTAACTACAATTGGAGAAAGGATTTCACAGCTTACTGTTTGATTGCTCGTTTGAAAGGAGAGCAGCCTTTTTTGGGTTAAAGCATAATCATTCACATAATGAGCTAAGCAGCGGACACCATTGATACATTGTTTAGCTTGCGATCCATTACTATTGTAAATTTGATAACTAAAGTCATGCTGTGGATCAATCGGTGGTTCTAGAATAAGTAATTGATCAAACCCTATACCTGTTTTACGGTGGCCAAGTGCTTTTACTGTGTTATGATCAATAAAAAATGCTTGTGTTAGTCGATCAATGATAACAAAGTCATTCCCTAACGCATGCATTTTTACAAATTTCAATAGTGTTTGCATAGTTATAAGGCCAATATAATAAATATTGACCTCATTATAGCATTGTTAGCCCGAAGCTTGTTCATCGTCATCAAGAAAGCCTTTAATTTCTGCTGCTCTTGCAGGGTGGCGAAGTTTTCGTAAGGCTTTTGCTTCAATTTGACGAATACGTTCGCGGGTGACATCAAATTGTTTACCAACCTCTTCTAGGGTGTGATCTGTGTTCATCCCTATTCCAAAACGCATACGAATGACTTTTGCTTCACGAGGAGTCAAAGAGTCAAGAACACGCTGCATCGATTCTTTTAAGCCTTCTTTAATCGCTATTTCATTAGGAGCTTCAGATTGAGTATCTTCGATGAATTCTCCTAAATGCGATTCATCATCACTATCTCCTATAGGGGTTTCCATGGAAATAGGTTCTTTAGCTATTTTCAATACTTTTCTAATTTTATCAACAGGTAAATCCATGTGAAAGGAAAGCTCTTCGGGCGTTGGTTCTCGGCCATTTTCTTGAGTGAGTTGGCGGTTTATTCTGTTCAGTTTATTGATGGTATCATTCATATGCACTGGAATGCGAATGGTTCGTCCCTGATCTGCGATTGAGCGAGTAATGGCCTGTCGAATCCACCATGTAGCATACGTTGAAAATTTGAAACCACGACGATATTCAAATTTTTCAACAGCTTTCATAAGACCAATATTACCTTCTTGAATTAAATCTAAAAACTGTAAACCTCTATTTGTATATTTTTTTGCAATAGAGATGACTAAACGTAAATTGGCCTCTACCATTTCTTTTTTTGCACGACGAGCTTGAGCCTCACCTAAAGAAACATCTTTAAATATTTTTTTTAGTTGAAAGACTGAAAAATGAACTTTTTGCGCAATATCAATCATGAGAGCCCGTTGATCTTTTAACCAAGATTCATAAGACATTAATATGTTTTTATATAAAGGAGGGGTTATGAGGTTCAGCTCTTCAAAGTAATTGCTCACTTCACTTAAGGATGAAATAATATGAATCAGTTCTTTTTTAGGGAGAAAGCACTTCTCAATCAGAGTTTTCATCATTGTTCGTTCGATATTTCTTATGTTTTCATAAGGAACTCTAATACAATCTACCAATTTATTTAATGTTTGGTTTGTGTAGCGAATCGACATGAAGCTTTTAATCAAAATTTTTTGATTATCTGAGTCAGGATTATTTTGATAGCTTTCCCAAGCTGCTTTCAGGGAGTCCATTTTTTCACGCGTTTTTATCGGATCGGGACCATTGTCAGCGTTATCAATAGCGGTTTTGTCAGTATCATCTGTAGGTTGAGTATCAACACGTTCTTCAGTATTTGCATCGTCGTCAGATTCGTCAGAACTTTCATCATCGGTGCTGTCGATTTTGGGATCTATTTCATCATCAGCTAAAAGAATCTCATAAACAGGTTCTTCTGTTGTTGTATCTTCTTGATGCTCTATAAAACCATTAATAAAATCAGCCAAACCGCCTTCAGCTTGATCATACTCTTCATACAGATCGAAAAGTTTTTCCATGATGATATTTGATATAGCGATGGTACTTAGAACTTGATTAAGACCTTGTTCAATTCTTATGGCTATTTCAATTTCGCCTTTACGCGTTAACAGATCGACAGTTCCCATTTCACGCATGTACATTCTTACTGGATCGATAGTATGGTTAAGGGCGCCTTCAAAATTTATTTCGACTCCTTGGTCATCTATCTCTTGTGCTGGCTCACGGTCATACTCAGGCTCTTCTTCAGGGTGTTGTTCATAAACAGCAATGCCTAAATCTGAAAGCATATTAATAATTTCATCAACCTGCTCAGGATCGGTAATATGATACGGAAGATTATCACTAATTTGTCTATAAGTTAGAAACCCTCTGTCTTTACCTAAGGAGATCAAGTGTTGTAATTGTGATTCTTGATGTTCAGTATCAATTTCTGTCATAAATGTACTCTCAAATTTTTTATAGAAGATATTGTCCACTTGCGAGAGAAATGACTAGTTTGTTTCATCTCGCTTTAACTTTATTTCAGCATGTAAACCTCAGAGGTCTTCAGCGCAAATTTATTCTTCTAAGAATGCTATTTTTTGTTGATAAAAATATCCATAGTGATTTATCTTAGACAAATCCAGCCATGTCTTGCCTCATTAATTTATAACTCATATGAGCTTTCTTTTCTGCAATTTAGAATATCTACGGTCTAAAAGACTTTGCGGTATAAATTTTATGCATTTAAATGCGTTAAATTGATACAACCTATCTTAAGCCAAAAAACTGACGCTAGCACAACCTGATAGATTAAAATATTATTAATCTAAGGCGTTTAAGTTTTAGATTAACTCATCAACAGCAGCTAGATTTAATTTTTAATCAATGAGCAATTAAATTCTTTTAGCTGTTGTTCCATTTCTATTTTCAGCCCTTCTTCCGGAATAATATCAACAAAATTGCCATATTTGGCTAGTATTAGATGTTGATATCCTTTAAATTCATCTGAATCTAAAGAAAGTGTCAAAAGATTTTTTAGGCTATGGTTATGCCCGTTTGTTATTAACAATTTTTTTGTTTCTGTATTTAATTCACTAATCAGTACAGGATCTCTCGCAAATATTGCTGCTAATAAATCAATTGGTCGCGCTTTTGGTAAAGTAATATTACTTTTTTTAGGGGGTTTTGATATCCCCCTGGCGCCAATATTTAATGACCTTAGAACTTCAAGTAATGTAAGACGTGCATCTGGGTCTTGTATGAGGCTGATAAGCTTCTTAGCCTCTGCAACAAATCTTACTTTATTATCAATAATATCTAGTGGATATAAACTTTCCAATTTTTGGAATAAATACTCTCCTATTTTAACACGATTTTTACATAATTGGATAAAATTTTGTCGACCATTCTTCAAAAGAAATGAATCAGGATCCTCCCCTATTGGAAGTGTTACAAATGAAAGACTTACTCGATGGTTATAATAGGGTAAAAGCAAGTTAAGTGCTTTAAAAGCAGCTTGTTGGCCCGCATTATCTCCATCAAAACAAAAAATGAGTTCGCGACGATATTTTAGCAAAAGCTCAACGTGATTTTCACTCAAGGCTGTTCCCATAGGAGCAACCGCACACGGCAAGTTATTATTAAATAGCTGGATTACATCAAAATAACCCTCAACAATTAAAAAAGATTTGAATTGGTGGTGTTTTAGACTATGCGATAAGCCATAAAGTAAGCTATTTTTCTTGAAAATATCGGTTTCAGGAGAGTTTAAGTATTTAGGATATTTTTTTTCTAGCTCAGGATCAACAATTCTTCCCCCAAAACCAACAATCTTATGTTGAGTTGAATAAATTGGAAACATTAAACGGTTAATGAATCGATCATGAGGTTGGCCGAGATGGCTATCAACGATAAGTCCTCCGTTCAATAAGGCCTGCTTTTGAAGCGGCCATAATGAAGCTAGCGACCCTTGATTGTATCCTGACCAACCTATATTGAATAAAGACGCTATTTCTGGTTTTATTGAGCGAGCTTGTAGCATGATTTTTGCTAAATGATGATTAGGGAGGCTCTCTAAAGATTGTTTAAAATATTGACTTGCCTGTAATAGACTGTTTCCTGTTTCTTTATATAGAGAGCTTTCTTCATAAGTAAAGCTTTTTGTTGATGGTAGCTCTATCCCAACATGTTCAGCTAAACGTTTTAGAGCTTCAGGAAATGATGCATTGTAGTATTTTTGAATAAAGGAGAGAATGTCACCATGAATATGGCAGCCAAAACAATAAAACCGGTCAGGCCCCTCATATACGTGAAAAGACGGTGTTTTTTCTTTATGAAACGGGCATAGACCAGTATAGCCTTTACCCGTTTTTTTCAAAGAAACAATCTGACCAACAAGATCAACAATGTTACTGCGATCTTTTAACTGATCGATTAGGTCAGATGATTGCATAGTCTTTAGTGTTAAGCGAGCAGTTTTCTGATAAGAGCACCAACATCTTTAGATGAAGCACGACCCGCTATTCTAGGCTGCAACCACTCCATGACTTTCCCAATATCAGCAACCACAACTGCTTGAGTATGATTCACAGCGTCTTTAACTAGGCTTTGCAACTCTTCTTGGGCGAGAGGTGTTGGAAGGAATTCGTTAATGATAGTGATTTCATATTGTTCTTGAGCAACAAGGTCGTCACGCTGAGCATTAATGTATTGCTCAATTGAGTCTTTACGCTGTTTTTTCATTTTTTCAAAAACAGTCATAATGTCGGAATCATTGAGTTCAGCGCGAGTGTCAATCTCAATTTGCTTGACAGCTGCAGCCATAAGTCTTAATGTGGCTAATCTGCTTTTATCGCCAGCTTTCATGGCAAGCTTGACTTCATCCATTACTCGGTTTTTTAGTGTGTTCATTCACGTATTCTCCGAATCTTTGATAGTATTAGTATTTATCCGTGATCTCTGGGCTTTGCAGAGTTGGTAGCACTTGTTGAGCGTTTACGCCCTTTGCTAGCAGTTCCGGTAAAGTCTCTAGACAGTTTCTTTCTTAATCTTTTAACTGCAGCAGCTTTTTCTCTTTGCTTGATTTTGCTGGGTTTGACATAATATTGACGATTTTTTAGTTCAGCAAGAAGGCCTGAACGTTCAACAGCTTTTTTGAATTTACGAATGAGTCCATCAGGGTAGGAATCATTTTCTTTAATTTTAATAGTTGGCATGAGATCTCCTTTGATTCATTACAATCGGTCTTAACTTAAATTTATTTCAAATAAAATCATAAAGTTGACCATAGAAATATTAACATGTGCTTTAATGTCTCATAAGCTACAAGATTGCGTGCTTGTGGTAAGGACCAGACAAATGATAATCTTTTGCCTTATGATACCTTAAGGTGAGCCATAAACTCAATGGGTTAGATCAATTCTCGAGGTAGTTGTTCGCTAATTTTTAGATTCATGATATTATAGCGCAAGAAATAAAATAAATCTTAAGATTCAATTGAATGACCCATCAAATTTTCTGCTTAGGAATAGAAAGCTCTTGTGATGAGAGTTCAGTGGCAATCCTTGACAACGATTATCGCATACATCATTTATTAACTGAATCACATTTAAAATGTCTTGAGCCTTATAAAGGTGTCATGCCAGAAGTTGTTTCGCGTGAACATGTCAAACATTTACCGCTCATCATAGATAAATTAAATCATCAGTTTTTTTTAAGCAAAGTTAGCTTTATCACATATACTGCAGGGCCTGGGCTCGCCGGTAGCTTATTGGTCGGGGCTAATATGGCCCAATCTTTAAGTATTATCTTCAATAAACCGATTGTTCCAATCCACCATATTGTAGGGCATCAACTTGCTTTTTTACTAGAAAAAGCTGATTTAAATTTTCCTTGTTTAAGTTTAGTTGTTTCGGGTGGCCATACTCAGCTTTTATTACTGACTTCGCCCTTAAATTATAAAATATTAGGTCAAACGAGAGATGATGCTGCTGGAGAGGCTTTTGATAAAATAGCTAAACATATTGGACTTG
The DNA here is from genome assembly GCA_009927065.1 of bacterium. Taxonomy (GTDB): domain Bacteria; phylum Pseudomonadota; class Gammaproteobacteria; order Berkiellales; family Berkiellaceae; genus LLD-282. Next base: position 11,432 of record RFNU01000188.1, read on the forward strand.
GTTATCCAGGAGGACCTGTTTTAGCACATAAGGCCGCGCAGGGAAATCCCCAAGCGCATCAATTTTCTATACCTATGTCATCGAGTGAAACTCTAGACTTTAGTTTTTCAGGACTCAAGACGCAAGCCATTAGAGTTTGGGAGCAAGGAATTCTTTCGCTAGAAGATTTTTGTGCTTCTCTTGAGTACACCATAGCACAAACACTAGCCCTTAAAACTAAACACGCTTTAAAGCAGCATAATGGCGTTAAAAGCCTTTTATTAAGCGGGGGCGTGGCTTGTAATAAGAAAATAAGATCTATCATGCAAAAATTAGCTGATGAGTATAAGATCGAATTACATATTCCAGATCCTCGCTTTTGTTCTGATAATGCGGCGATGATTGCGGCAGCAGGGATGTATAAATGGTTGCACGCCAGCAATGACGCGTGTTCTAAGCAGGATCTGATAAAGCCAAATTGGTTTATTGAGGATTGTTCTCTTTTTTGATCAAAAGGAAAGATTGATGGAAGTGTTAATTATTTTTTTATGCTGGATTTTAGGTTCATTAAATGGTTCATTATTCACAATTCGTCTTATGAAATGGAATAATATTATTCATCAAGGTTCTGGTAATCCAGGGGCTACAAACATGCTTCGTCTTTATGGAGTAAAAGCAGGATTTTTTGTTTTTTTATTTGATGTTGCAAAAAGTTTTTTGCCTATTTATATAGCAAAATATTATCAAGTGAACCCCATTACTCTTTCTTATTGTGTTGTTGCTAGTATTATTGGCCATTGCTTTAGTCCTTTTTTATCTTTTCATGGAGGGAAAGGAGTAGCTACTTTTTTAGGGGGGTTGTTTGCGTTAAATCCTGTATTCGGGTTATATGCTTCATCGATTTGGATGAGCGTTTATTTAGCAACGTCTTTAGCGGCTTTAAGTTCTTTATGTATGGTAATGTTTATGGCCGGATGTTTATTTAATACGTCTTCTACTACAGGGTTGCTTATTGCTTTATTCTTTATTTTTATTCGACATCAATCGAATTGGCTACGTTGGAGAGAAACTTTAAAGAGCTAAGCTTTTTTTTCCAAGATTAAAACCTTAAATGCTTCGCCAAGAAATCTACTGTCAAGAAACATGTTACTTCTAGGACATTTTTTTTCTAAATAAATCGTTTTTTCTATTAAAAAGCGATTTAACGGGCCATAAAAAAGTATAGACCCTTTTAATGCAACCCAGGTTTCCATTAATAAATCAAAATCAACATCATAAGTCAGATCTGAGAAGCCAGGTTGATCCCAAAAGGAAATCAGTTGTTGATGATTTTTGTAAGCCCGAATCGGGGTTGAAACTAATGATTGCGATGCTAGCAAGCCGTTTGTACGATCACCATAATCTAAAATAAAGACGACTCCACAATCGAGTTGATCGTAAATATCTTTTAATAAATTTATTGATAAATCGGCGTACATTAATTGAAATTCGTTTTTTTCTTTTTTATTTATCAAATTAAGGAGTCGATCGGGAGTATTAATAACTTCTTGCTCAATAACAGTAAAGTTTTTTGTTTCAATAAGCATTTCTAGCAGCTTATTATTCTTATATTTAAACCAACGAGCAGGCAAACAGTCAAAAACCTCTTGCAAGATAACAACAGCATTGAGTGGTTTTGTTATTTTATTAACCCATTGTGCACAGAGCGACTTTATTCTATCCTGCTGTATTTTTTGATGATAGAGGCTTTTTTCTATGAAATAATAAGGCTGTTCAGGAAGTATTTTTAAAATTTCTAAAGCAGTTTCTCCTTGTCCGGCGCCATATTCAATGGTACAGGACAATCTTTGATCTTTCACCCATTCCGCGATTGATTGATTAAAAGCAAAACTCAGTAAACTGGGGGTGGAAAAATCATGATTTAATGGACTGCTTTTAATATAAAAACCATATTCTGGATGAAAAAGAGCTAACTCCATATATGTTTCAATTGAGAGAGAATAGAAATGGTCTTTGAAATAGTGTTGCAGTGCGGTCATAGATTCTTTTTACATACCATCCTCAATGATTATTTTTTTACTCTATCATATCTTGTTCCAGTAATAATTTTTTGTTGATATAGTAAATATCGAAACGACATGTTCTATTAAACCGCTCATGCTTCATATGATTTTTAATCCATGGTTCAGCCAATCGCGGTTGTTTCATAATTAACGTATCCATTGATATTTTTAACAGCCCTGATTTTAAATCCAAAAACTGCTGTTTTTTATCAGATGGGTAAAGAGCATATAATGATTGCATTGATTTTTTAGATAAACATTTTTTATCATCAAAAAACATAGGATCAAGATAAACACACTCCGTTGTTTTAATATCGTGTTGAGAGAAGCATGCATGATGAATCTGAATAAAATCTTTATATTCAGCAAACCATCGTTGAAGAGCATAATGCATAAAAATAACAGGTAATTCTTGACGCTCAAAAACAGTAGTATGAATTCCAGCTTGAGCAAATGAGAGAGCGTCCTTGCCCCAGCCACCAGTGCCATCAATTAACTCCCGAGGCAGTTTACCCCGTCTTTTTACAAGCTGAACAATAGAAAGATGTTTTTCTTGTAACATAGATTGATAGCAATCATTTGCTGAAATAAATTTCTTTTTGTCACGGTAGAATATTAAGTCATTATTATCAAGCAGTAAGAAGTCTGTTTCCTGATTGTCTTTCAGAGAGTGCCAGTCAACAGGTAGAATGTAATTTAAGGTATCATTGGTGAAGCATTTTAACATAAAGATTTTATTTTTCTAAGTTTGCATTAGGGAACAAGTAGCCACCTATTATTCAGTGGCTCTTGAAAAGTCATTTATATGAATTCCAACTCAAACATGCGAAGCCATTTTTTAGTCGAGGAGTAAGAGCAAATCCACGCAAATGCCACAACTCCTATTAAAATATAAAAAAGAAAGAAAAGATCCTGTTGACTAATATTTAGTGTTACATCATAAAGATCAAGCAGCGAAAAAATTTGCTCGCGTAATAAGAATAAAGGAATACCCAAGCATAGTGGTGCAAAAAGAGAACCAAAACAGCCCAGGAAAAACCCCTGATATAAATAAGGACGTTGAATAAAATGAGATGATGCTCCTAGATGATATAAAACAGAAATTTCTTGCTTATACTTTTCCATCAGTAATTTAATAGAATAGTTAACCATCAGCACGACCGTAGAGACCAGGACGCCGCCAATAATCCAAGAAAGTATGTGAGCAAAACTGATAAGTCTCATGATCTTAGAATGCCAGAATTGATCGAATTCAACTGCAATAATGCTCGGATCTTGCTCAAGCTCTTTTTTCAGCTGTAATATTTCATTAACAGAGAAATTTTTAGGCGACGAGGCAGTGATTACACCTGGAATGTTTTCCCAAAATGATTGAGCAATATTTTTATCAAGGAGCTCTTCAACAAGATCGCCGGCTGAGTAAATTTTTAGATTCTGTAAATCTTGTTGATTTTTTAAACGTTCTAGTAGATCTTGATAAGAAGCATGAGGAATTTCTGTATTGGGGAATATAGTGATGCTTGATGTATGTTCTAATTCTGCTTGAAAATGTTGCGTTATTCTTAAAGTCAATCCAAAGATTAAACAGACGCTTAATGCTAATCCTATTAGAATAATAGCACCAGCTGTTTGATAACTTTGTCTGAAAAGCCTTTGCCAACCTAAAGATGCGGCTAATAAATGCTCATAATAAAGATGATGGAGTCGTTGTTTAAATGATATATTTTCAAGATCTAAATTAAGGGTTCGCATACAAGCTCCTTGACTAAATTATTTTGACGCTCAATGATCCGATATTCTAATTTTCCTTGAATAAGATCGAAGATTCTATAATTATATGTTTGTAATAAAAACTCATCATGAGTAGCAATAATGACTGTCGTTCCTATCTTATTAAACTCAAGTAGTAACTCCATGATTTCTAATGATAGCTTTCGGTCAAGATTCCCTGTTGGCTCATCAGCTAATATAATCATTGGTGAATGAACGAGTGCCCGAGCTATTTCAGCACGTTGGCGCTCACCACCAGAAAGCATATGAAAGTAATCTTGGGATCTATTAAGTAATCCAACTTTAAATAAAGCTGCTCGTACTTTGCGTTGTGCCTCAGGATAAGAAAAACCTCTTAATCTTAAAGGAAGAGCTACATTTTCAGCTATAGTGAAATCATCGATAAAACGGGGACTTTGATGAATAAAACCTATTTTTCGTCGATAGGCATTTGCACCACTAGTCGATAAGTCGCTTAGATTAATATTATTAATTTTGACAGCCCCTTCACAAGCCTTATCCTGTAATGCGATGAGTTTTAGAAATGTACTTTTACCAGCGCCAGAGTGACCTGTTAAAAAGATAAATTCTCCCTCATTAATTTTACAGTCAATATTAACAAGCGCTTGTTTCTCTAAAAAATATCTTGAAACGCGTTCAAATTCTATCAGTGTTGTCATGTTTATTTGATGTATTTTGATTGGGTGTGACTAAGTATATGCTAACATCACCTAAATTTTTTTGTTTATAAAGATTCCAATTTAAGGGGAGGCTCCAACCTCGCTCAGCTTCTAGATAAATTAGCGAACTATTATGCAAACATTTTTTAAATGAATGTAAAGATAGAATCTTTTCAAGCCAATTTTGCTTGAAAGGAGGATCTAAAAAAACTAAATCAAAGAGTTGGTTGTTTTGTTCCAGCCAACTGATAGAATCTGTGCAAAATATTTCACAGCGATCATCAATTTTCATTTTTTGAATATGTTGTTGTAATTTTTGTATATGGTTTAATTCTTTATCAATAAAGTGGATGGATGTTGCGCCTAAAGACAAGGCTTCTAATCCTAAAATGCCTGTACCGGCAAAAAGATCGAGGCACTGCATTTTATCGCAATTTCCTAACCAATTAAATAAGACATCTCGTGCGCGTGCTAATGATGGGCGAGCTTTATGATCTTGCGGGTAACGCAAAATTTTTCCTTTAAATAATCCAAACTGAATTTTAACTTGCATCAGGGCCCTTAATATTTTTCAATAGAAAATAAATTATCATTTTAATGCGTTTTCTATATATTCTTGATAAAAATCTTTTAACATAAGATATCGTTTTGCTGGAGGCTCTATATTGATAATCCAAGAAGTATCCAACGACTTTAATTTTTTAATTAATAGGCTTAATTCTTCATATTTGACTATAGGATTGCCTAGAATGGGCCAAACATCTTGAACTAATGTCATTTCCTGAAATCCTTTAGTGAGGAAAAGCATTTCCACAATGAAGATTGAATCAGGTGTTTTTTTCTCTATAAAGCCCCAGGCCTTTATTATAATCTTTATAAGTTTTATATGATAAGAAGATAATTTTAAAGAATCTTGAGGTGAAGTTGCATTTATCCTTATTGCAGCCTGATGCCAAACAGCCATGGCATAGCTAAATGCTTGGCTTGGATTCAGTCCAGGCATTTTTTTTCGCAATAAAGGTAAAACATCAGGTAATATGTTACTCCAGTGAGGAAAAATCTTATCAAGAGCATTAAGCTCGTCCAAAACAACCCAAAATTTAGCAGGTTGATCACTGTATTTGTAAACTTTAATAATTTCTTGAGTAATACGTTCAAGAGATAGAGTCGATAGCTCGCCTGAACTCGAAAGATCTTGCGCTAATACTTTTGTTCCAGGATCTATTTTAAATTCAGGAAAATATGTTGCAAAACGTGCAAGACGTATAATTCTTAAAGGATCGTCAACAAAGGCTGGCGAAACATGTCGTAATATTTTGTTTTTTAAATCATCTTGACCACCATAAGGATCTATAAACTGATGATGTTCAGGATCATAAGCTATCGCATTAATAGTTAAATCACGCCGTAACAAATCTTCTTGAAGAGTAATATTTGAGCAACTATTAATTTCAAAACCATGATAGCCATGACCTTTTTTTCGTTCAGAGCGTGCTAAAGCGTATTCTTCTTTTGTTTTTGGATGGATAAAAACAGGAAAGCTAGCTCCAACCTGTTCAAATCCTAATGTTTTAAGATCATTTGCTGAGCCTCCTACAACGACCCAGTCTTTATCAGTACAATGACGATTACAAAGAAAATCTCTTACCCAGCCACCAACAATATAACATTTCAAGTTATTCGTCCCCAAATAAAGCATCTATAAATTCTTTTGAATCAAAATGATCAATATCATCTACTGACTCACCACAACCAATAAAATAAACTGGTAGTTTATAAGAGCGCATGATTTCAAAAATAGCGCCGGCTTTACTTGAGCCATCAATTTTAGTAATGACTAAGCCATCCAAACCTAATTCTTGCTGAAAAGTTTTGGCCTGTTCAATCATGTTCTGTCCTTGCGATCCATCAAGAACCAACAAAACTCTTAGATCTGCGCTAGATATTTGTTTTAATAGCACGCGTTTAATTTTGACTAGCTCTTGAATAAGATTTTTATTGTTATGCAAGCGTCCTGAGGTATCAATAAAAGAAATATTATTACCTACAGATAGGGCATGGGCCATCCCCTGGAAAACAACTGCTGCTGGATCAGTGGTTTCTGAACTAAAAAAGTTCAAGTTATATTTCTTCGCCCAATGTTGTAACTGCTCAATTGCTGCTGCTCTATAAGTATCTGCTGCGATTAATAAAGGATTCAAATCTCTGTAGAGATTTGCCAGTTTAGCTGTGGTAGTCGTTTTACCGGCACCATTGACGCCAACCATCATAATCACTTTTATGTTTTTTAATGCCTCGGGGTTAGGTTGTAAAGATAAAGAAAGAAGATGATCTTTCAATTTATTGATCATGTCATTGGCTGGAGTATTTTGGACTAAATGAATAAGCTCTTTAGTAAGTTGAGGTCCTATATCAGCACGAATTAAGTTTTTTTTAAGCTCTAATAAATGTTCTGAAGTGAGAGTATCTTTATACCCGAGCAACCTTACAAAAGGTCCTAGTAATGCGCCTTTAGTTTGAGAAAGACTGTTTTTTAAACGTTGATACCAAGAGTCTTTCCGAACTAGAGGAGTTACTGTAGACTCTGGTGTTTTTTTACTGCCAAACCATCCAAACATCGAAATAATCGTCTTTTTTTATCTAAACATAGCTTCTATTATGCCATATTGTAGCGTAATGACACCTTTTTCTTTTTTAAAATTTCTTCTTTATTTGAAGGATGGCCAGCATTCCATGTTAACGATAAGAAAATAGTTGCAAGCAAACATGATACAAATAGCAGCAAGAATCCGCCATTCCAATCATAATTATCCACTATCCATCCAAAAAGAGCATTTGCGCAAACAGCTCCACCAACATAACCAAAAAGCCCTGTAAATCCAGCGGCTGTTCCAGCAATATGTTTGGGCACAAGATCTATCGCGTGAAGTCCAATAAGCATTACGGGGCCATAGATTAAAAATCCCATAACAAGAATACAACTATTAATCAGCAGAGGACTGCTTGAAGGGGCAAACCAATAAATATTTAAGACGATAGCGATAAGGATCATGCAAATAACACCAGCCGGTGCCCTACGACCTTCAAAAAACTTGTCACTCATCCATCCACATAAAAATGTTCCCGCTATTCCTGCTATTTCATAAACAACATAAGAAAAATTAGAAGTTTCTCTATTGAAGCCTTTAACATTCATAAGATAGCTTGGCATCCAATCTATAATTGCATATCGCGTTAAATACACAAACAAATTGGCAATCGCTAAAAACCACAAGTATTTATTTTTAAATATATATTTATTTAGTTGTTGCATTACAGATAGCTGTTCACCATCGTTGATAATAGACTGAGGAAGTTCTTCATGCTTAAAATTTTCTATCGAAGGCAAACCAAGAGATGCTGGGGTATCTTCGACTAAGGTGTAAGAAATAAAAGCAATAATAAGAGCAAGAATACCTGGTACATAAAGTGCTGCATGCCAGCTTAGCCAAAAAGATAATCCTATTGATAACAGCATTGCTGGAAAAGCTTGCCCAATATTGTGCGCCATATTCCATATCGCCATTTTAGAACCACGCTCTTTTGTGGAAAACCAATGAACCATGACACGGCCACAAGGCGGCCAGCCCATCCCTTGAAACCAGCCATTTAAATACATTAAAAATATTAGTAAATGAAAATTCATAAAAATACTGGGAAAAAAACCAATCAAACAACTAATAATTGCTGAAAAAACAAGTCCTAATGGCAGAAAAAATTTTGCATTCGATCGATCTGAAAACCATCCCATAATAAACTTGCTAATACCATACGCGAAAGAGGTTGATCCCATGATGATACCTTGTTGGAACTTTGAGTAACCATAAAGACGTTCTAAGTCTGGCATAATTAAAGAAATATTTTTCCTAACTAAATAATATCCAGCATAACCAATAAAAATCCCCATAAAAACTCTAAAACGATAATAAGCATATACACTCTCTTGCTTGTTAGCAGGCATAATTGGTTGCGCGGCTGGAGCTTTCATCCACTCTAGAAATTTTTTAGCTATGTTCATTATGAATAATATTCGTAAGTATTTGTGAGATATCAGTATAAATGATTTGAGTTAAATGTACAAAAATTGGATATCGAAGTCAACATTCACACAGGATTTGCTCTAAAAAACAAATAATTGTAATTCAGCCTGCAATAAAACAAGTTGTGTACAATCCTAATGAAGATGACTTGTGAATTGATTGTACCAAAGTAAAAAACAACAGATGAAAAAGCAGGGTGGCTGATCTGCCTGAGAATCTTGATGTAACTTTAAAGAGGGACTCCATGCTACAATGTTAAAAATACAATAATAAAGGCACCACTATGGTAGATTATATTAATTTTGATATTGATAGAGTCGTTGCTTACGAGCATATAGCGCAACTCATTCAAGATGCTACAGATATTATTGAACTCAACAAAAAAAACATAGCAAATTTAGATGGATTTGAGCAACTAATTTTACCTATTGAAAAAATAGATAATGAATTACAAAAAAATTGGTCTTTATTAGATCACTTACAGAATGTTGACAATAAAAATGAATTAAGAGAGAGTCACCAACAAGCTCTTGATAAAATCACTGATTTTCAGACAAAGTATGCTCTTGATAAAGAGTTGATGGGTGTTTATGAAAAAGCATCAAACCAAAAAAATCTTAATATTGATGAAAAGCTTTTGCTTGATCATGCTTTGTTAAATTTTAAGCTGGCGGGAGTGGATTTAGATGATCAAAAGAAACAAAGAATCTTTGAAATTAGCCAAGCGTTGACACAACTTTCAGAGAAATTCGGGAATAATCTCTTAGATACAAGTGAGCGTTGGACATCACCTATTACAGCTGAAGCACTTCATGGCCTGAGTGAGGCTGAGTTAGAGTATTTGGAGCATATTGCAAAACAAAATTCATCTCCCAGTAAATATCTTCTGAATTTATCAGCCCCATGTTATCAAATGATTATGACAAACTGCTCCCATCGAGGCTTAAGAGAAAGGCTTTATAAAGCCTATGCGCATCGCGCTAGTCGGTATGATGAGAATGGACCGGCTTATGATAATGCTGCTGTGGCAGTATCTATTTTAAATTTGCGGAGAGAAGAAGCCGCACTGCTTGGTTATCCAGAATATGCACAATATGCTTTAAGTAAAAGATTTGCCCATACTCCAGAGAGTGTTTCAACCTTTTTAAAACAACTGATCATCGCTATCAAACCAAAAGCAGAAAAAGAATTTATAAAAATAAAAACACTTGCTATCAATGATAGTCTAACAGAGATTGAGCCATGGGACGTTGCTTTTTATTCAGAGCAATTAAAAAAGCAAGAGCTGAGTATTCATGATGAAGAAATTCGAGAATATTTTACACTTGATCGAGTATTGCCATTAATGTTGGAAACTTTTGGTGATATGTATGGATTTAAAACTCGGCAAGAACATTTCCCATCTTGGCATAAAGATGTGATTTCTTTAAGCTTATTAAACAATAAGACACAAGATCCAATCGGTGTTCTCTATATAGATTTATATGCACGTAATGGTAAAAGACAGGGCGCATGGATGAGCGGTGCTCGTTCTAAGGTAGATTATAAAAGTTGGAAAGCTTTGCCAGTTGCGTATATTGTTTGTAATTTTAGAAAAGACGATGAAGGGACATTATCTTTTGATGATTTACAAACGCTTTTTCATGAATTTGGACACTCGTTACACCATTTATTAACTCAACGCACCTTACCCAGTATTGCTGGGATTAATCAAGTGCCTTGGGATATTGTTGAATTGCCAAGTCAGTTAAGTGAGCAATGGTGCTTTGAGAAATCTTTTCTAAAAAAATTGAGTGCTCATAGAGATACCAAGCAACCACTTAGCGATGATTTAATTAATAATTTAATTAATACTCGTCAATTTATGGCTAGCCTGTTTTTATTGCGTCAACTAGAGTTTGCTTCTTTTGATTGGGGGATTCATGGTAAAGATCATATCAATGATGTTGTTGGTTACTGGCATGAAATAAGAAGAGACATCGCTGTGACACCATCTATAGCTACTCACGCATTTCCTTTAAGTTTTAGTCATATTTTTGATGGAGGCTATGCGGCAGGCTATTATAGTTATTTATGGGCAGATGCTTATGTTTATCAAGTTTATGAAAAGATGAAGGCGTATAAAACGATGCATTCAGCCGGTACAGCATTTAAAGAAAAATTTTTAACAATTGGACCTAGCTTGTCTTTACAAGAGTCTTTGCATGAGTTTTTAGGAGAAGAACAATCGATTAAACCTTTTTTAAAAGCTTATGGAATTTAAACAGTAAGAGTATGGGCTTCTGATAAAAGAAGCTCATTCATAATGATAATTCTTGAACGATCCTTTTTCTGGCGTGAAAACAAGTTTTGCTGTCCCTATCGGCCCATTTCTATGCTTAGCAATAATAATTTCTGCAAGTCCTTTATCTACCGATCCTGGATTATAATACTCATCTCTGTAAATAAACATAATAAGATCGGCATCTTGTTCGATAGCACCTGATTCGCGCAAATCAGACATTAAAGGACGTTTATTATTCCGAGACTCTAAGCCACGATTAAGCTGAGATAATGCGATCACAGGAATTTTGAGCTCTTTAGCAAGTGATTTTAAACCATGAGAAATCTCAGAGACTTCTTGAACACGATTGTCAGAAGACATAGTGCCGTGAATAAGTTGTAAATAGTCAATAATCACAACGCCAAGTTTTTTGCCTTGCCGCTCTAGTTCTTTTGCCACTAACCTCGTTCTTGAGCGTATACCAGTAATTGTTAAAGAGGAAGACTCATCTATATACAATGGCTTAGATGTTAATGTTTCTATACCATGCGCGATTGCTTGTAAGTTTTGTAGTTTACCACGACGTAAGGTATCATGATCGACACCCGTCATCATTGATAATAATCTTAAAATAATTTGTTCCGCAGGCATCTCTAAGCTAAAAAACAAGACTGGAGAGTTATTATAAATTGCACTCATTGTAAATTCTAATGATAAAGCCGTTTTTCCCATTGATGGTCGTGCTGCAAGCACAACGAGATCACCAGATTGAAAGCCACTGGTGAGTTTATCAATATCTTTAAATCCTGAGGGGATGCCGTGGTATAGCTTTTCGTTGTTTTTGTTTTCTTCTATTCTATCGAGAGTTTGTTTGATAAAAGCAGTAACGGGTAAAGGTTTAGAGTCAGTAATAACTTGAGCACTTAAAGCTAACATTTGTCCTTGATAGTAATCAAGGAGTTGATTTGCTTTTTGCCCTTGAGGATCTAAGGATTGCTGATTAATTTGTTGAGCAAGGGTTATAAGACGACGACGTATAGCCCTATCCGCAACTATTTCGGCATATGTTGAAATATGATGACTAGTTAAAGGAAATGTGGCTAATCCTTGTAAAAAAACAACTCCCCCAGCTTCTTCGAGTTTATTCATATCTTCGAGCTGATGAGTTAATGCTATCAGTGATAAAGGAACATTTCTTTGTATCAGCATGAGCATTGTTTTAAATATTAAACGATGGGTTGGATGATAAAAGGATTCTTCGACAATGAGAGCAGAGACTTTATCCCATAAAGATTCGTCTTTAATCAAAGAGGAAAGTAAAGCTTGCTCAGCCTCCAAAGAATGCGGATGTTCTTGCATGGAGACTGAGCTCATAGAGATTACCTAGCTTGTTCAGACTCGACGTTAATACTCAGAGAAAGAATAACTTCTGGGTGAAGTTGAACTTCATAAGTATATTCGCCAATTTCACGAATAGGTTTATCAAGGCGGACTTCATTCTTATTGACATCAAAGCCTTTTTCATTAAGGGCTTGAAGAATATCAATTGTTTTTATGGATCCAAAAAGTTTACCTTCACTGCTTGATTTAGCAGTGACAGTAAGAGTAAGGCCCGAAAATTTATTTGCGCGCTCTTGGGCTAGCTCTAAGCGTTGTTTAGCTTGAGACTCAAGTTCAGTACGTTGTTGCTCAAAAAATGCGATATTAGCAGCGGTTGCAGCAAGTGCTTTGCCGAATGGAATCAAGAAGTTTCTTGCATAACCTGGTGTAACAGTAGCAACCTGTCCCATTTTGCCGATATTCCGCATATTCTCAAGAAGAATAATGTTCATAGCTTATCTTCCTTTAATTTAGTGGTTATCGCAATAAGGGATTAGAGCTAAAAAGCGTGCAACTTTAATAGATCTAGCGATAAGGTGTTGATAACGATTTTGAACACCAGTAATACGTGAAGGAACGATTTTACCAGTTTCAGTAATAAACTTTTTTAGTAGTTTGTAGTTTTTATAATCAATGCTTTCAGCGGCAACACGCCCGGAGCTAAAAGGGCATGATTTGCGCTTAGCTTTTGTACGCCAACTCATAGGAGATCTCCAAATATCGATTTAGTCTTCTAATGATGTCTCGTAAGAATCATCAGGGTTTAAAATAGGTGAGGCATCTTTTACTTCATGAGGCATTTGAAGAATCAGATCACGCAAAATAGAATCGCTATGGCGGAACGAATCACGTAATTCATTGATAACAGCACTTGTTGTTGTCACGTTCATTAACACATAATGAGCTTTGTGAACCTTTTTAATTGGGTATGCTAGTTGACGACGACCCCAATCTTCTAGTCTGCTTACAGAGCCACCAGATTCGTGAATCATTTTTTGATAACGTTCGATCATGCTTTTAACTTGATCACTTTGATCTGGATGAACAAGAAAAACAATTTCATAATGACGGAATGCCGTCGATTGTAATGTAACTTCAGTCATAATAATCCTCTTGGTTTTATGAGCTTATGTATTTTTAACATAAGCAAGGAAAGTATTGGAAACGGCCTGCTATCTTATCATGATGGTAAGTGCTTTTTAAGGATCACGACATCAATATATTGAGTATTGATGCGCGCTAAGCCTATAAAGGCAATAGCAAGCAAGCTCATGATATTTGATTTAATCTAATATCATCATACCAATCTTGACCGATGATATCATTCCATACGCTTAAAATCAATCTTTAAACAGTGCAGCCCCTCTAGCCTTTTTACTTAAAAGCTAAAGATCACAAGAGCTTAGCGCGTTCGTAACAAATAATAGCTGCAGTAACAGCAGCATTAAGGCTTTGACATTCGGATGAAATCGGTATATGCACTAAAGTATCGCATTCATTCATGACGACTTGACTCGATCCTTTCCCCTCATGTCCAATAATCAGAGCTGATTTCGGCCAAAATAGAGCTGAATTGAGTTTTTGAGCTTTTTGAACAGATGTTCCTATCAGTCCAAAACCAAGTTTCTTTATTTCTTGAAGTGTATGAATGAAAGAAGTTACTTGAACGATAGGGAGCTTAAATAAACAACCTGCTGATGCTGTTGCTACGACAGAAGTTATAGGAGCTGCTTTGTGTTTGGGAATAATCACAGCATCTACATGAAAAGCTAAAGCATGCCTTAGTGCACTACCCAAATTTTGAGGATCTTGCAAGTGATCTAAGATAAGTAATGTTTTGGCCTCATGAAGAAACTCAAGTTCTTGTAAATGAGCAAAAACTTCTAACATCACTTTTGCTTGTATACCTTGATGTTTGTTTTCATGATCAAAAAAATGAGCAGGCTTTATAGCAATAGAAATTCTTTTATGAATTAAGGCTTTATCTTGCAATTTGTTAAAAGATTGTTCAGTGCAATCAAGATGCAAAACTTTGGCGTAGGGAGAAGAGAGAGCTGCTTCAATAGCATGCAGCCCGGTTATATTCAGTTCAATCATGGGATACAAATTTAAAATTAATTCTTAAGGTTTCAGCGTCAGCACTAGCGAGCGTGACTGTAACATAGTCACCAATTCTAATCTTTTTAGAGCCGCTCGTCAAAAAGCCATTTGCTTCATCGAGATGCCAATAATTAGAATCAATTTGAGATACGTGAATCATTCCATCAATGGGGAGATCTTCAAGTTCAATAAACAAGCCAAACTCTGCCAATCCCGTGACAGTGCCTTTAAATTTCTTTTTGGCAAAACGTTTGATAAATGATACTTTTAAATAACTATGATACATGCGCTCAGCTTCTTCTGCTCGGCGCTCTAAATAATTAACACGTTTCAAAGCGGTGGGAACATAACCTTGAGACTGTTTATCCTTATTTTTTGACAAAACATCATAAATTAGACGATGTACGATAAGGTCAGGATAACGTCTGATAGGAGAAGTAAAATGACTATAGAGATCAAAGTTTAATCCAAAATGACGTTCTGGTGTTGGCTCATAAGAAGCTCGCTGCATAATTCTTGATACTAAAACATTTAAACGAGGATGCTTTTCTTTTAATTGTTGAGAAAGAATAGCTATTTTATCTAATGTATAGGGAGGTGTTAGAGATAGATCAAGAGATTTTAATAAGATATTAAAAAGCTGAACTTTTTCTTCCTTGGGCTCTTGATGGGTTCTGTAGACACCAACATGAGTATGCTTATTTAAAAATTGTGCAGCGCATTTATTAGCAGCGAGCATCATTTCTTCAATCAGGTGATGTGATTCTTGATCCAGAACTCTTTTAATATCGAGAACATGTTCTGTGTTATCTAAAACAAATTGTGTGGCTTGTTGTGCAAAGAATATATAACCAGATTTCTTCCTCGATTCATTCAATAACTTATAAACTTTCCATAATGATGCTACAGACTGTTTAATATGTTCTGGCTCTTGGCCTTGCTGAACTTGATCATAAGTTAATCTAGCATGAGACCGTATAACAGCAGGATAAAATTCAAATTTATCTATAGCACCTTTTGCAGTTAACTCCATATCGCAAACGAGAGCGTAACGAAGAACATCGGGTTTTAAAGAGCATAATTCATTCGATAAAATTTCTGGAAGCATGGGGACTACATGATCAGGAAAATATACAGAAACACCTCTATTCGAAGCTTCTTTATCAATCGCTGTTCCCAGCTTGACATAATGAGCAACATCCGCAACAGCAACAAGCAGTCGCCAGCGATCATTAGCCAGGGGCTGGGCACAAACAGCATCATCAAAGTCTTTAGCGGTAATACTGTCTATTGTGACAAAAGGCAAATCACAAAGATCTTTTCTATCAGGTGTTTTTTTTATTTTCAACTTTTCAAAAGATTTAGCTTCCTGATCAATATCATAAGACCAATTAGCAGGCAAGTTAAATTGACGAATAACTTTCTTCAAGCCAAATGGAAAATCTTCCACAATATCAACAAGAATAAAATCGGTTTTATCGTGACGCTCCAGTTTACACGTTACTTTTTGATAGCGAGTAATATTATTACGGTGCAAACAACGACCACTTACGATTTCATGTTTAAAAGGTCCTTTTGTTATTTTGATAGGCAGAGGATATCCTTCCGGAAGATCATATTCTTGAGGATCTTGAACGACACCTTCCAAATAAATAGAAGATCCTTGAATTAAACTATAAAAAGCTGCTTGTTTCAATGGAGTAATTATAGCAAAATGACAAAAGTCTCCATTAAAAATAATATTTTTTAATGGACGATAGAGAGGGATTTTTTCTTGATTTGCTAGCAAAATCACACATTCTTGATCATCTGTTTTCAGAACAGTGCCTGTTTCTAAAGGCCAATAATCCAAAGTTGTTATTTGATCATCAACAAGAATAAGCTGGCCATCACGGATCATTGCTCGGATGCGGAATTCAAGAGCTTCTTTTTTTTCATTATCAGAATAAAAGTTAATCAGTTCAATGTATTTTACTGATTTTTTATTGAATTCTACAATTTTAATCAGAGCTTCTCTTGATAATATAGGATCCGAGTAGTTGTTTTTTTCCTGCTCAAAAGCTGGATCAATGAAATTTTTAGGTATATGTATAGTCAAGTTATAGGGCCTCTGGTTCTAATTGTGCAAAAAGTTTTCTATCGGCTTTTAAAATTAAAAGATCTTTTTTACTAGAAAAACTTGTGCGATATGTTTCTAACGTTCTTATGTATTTATAAAAATCAGGGTTAGCATTATATGCATTTGCATAAGTTTCTGCAGCAGCTGCATCAGCCTCTCCTCTAATGATATCTGCATCTCGTTGCGCTTGAGCTAGGCATACTTGCACTTGATTATCAGTATCAGCCCGAATTTTC
>RFNU01000168.1 GCA_009927065.1 bacterium
GAGACTTTTTCCAACACCTGTGCCAGCAAGAGCGATATTGAGAGTCTTATTAGGTAAACCACCTTTTGTGATTTTGTTAAAAAATTCCAGGTCGAATTCAATTTTCTCCTCCTTTCGATGATAAGATTCATATCTCTTCTCATAATCTAACAGATAATCGTGTCCGATGTTTGGATCAAAAGATACAGCAAGAGCATCAGAAAGAATTGATGGAATACTGTCACGATTTTTCTTTTCATCCTTACCGTCTGCAATATGTATGGATTCCATCAGAGCAAGATAAATGGCACGATCACGGCACCACTTTTCGGTCGTGTTGACTAACCAATCAATTTCTGTAGGATCATCATCGAGATTCTCAATCAAATTTGAAATTTGCTTGAAACTATCCTCATTAATATCTTTACGATTTTCAACTTCAATAGAAAGAATTTCCTTTGTTGCAAGTTGATTATATTTTTGAACGAAGTTTAGAATCTCTTCAAATATAACTTTTTGACTTGTATCTTCAAAATATTCTGCCTTAATAAAGGGAAGGACTTTTCTTGTAAACTGTTCATTATGTAAAAAGTTTCTTAAAATCAAAAACTCAATCTTGTCCATCACTTATTTTATGCTGTGGGTTGTTTGGAGAATGTAAAATATCAAATACAAATGTTATTCTGACTTCATCTGCGATATTAACTGTTCCGTGTGGTAGTTTATTATTAAACCAAAAAAGTGTTCCTGGGTCAACTATCACAGTTTCGTTTCCAACAAAGTATTGATATCTTCCCGATATTGATAAGTGATAACGATCTCTTGTAAGATAGTAAGTTCCTTCATCAATATGTGCTCCGACAATCTCATCAATCGGAAGAGAAAGAAATCCACACCGATGAATTTCTTGACCACCAAATTCTTTTTTTAGAATCTTTCGTATTTCACTATGATGTTGATATGCAGGAGTCTTGGTGCAAATTTCAGAATCTCCAACAAGTTGCCCTGGTTTTTCAATACCACCCATTATCAATTGAAGAACATCAACACTTGTAGTATGAGTATGTGGATCTTTGAGTTCTACATTCTCAAGTTTTTGTTGTGATCCCCAATCTTCTGAATATTTCTTAAGTTGCTTAATTACCTTTGATACATCTATTTTATCCTTTATAATCTTAATGCATTTACCCATAACTAAACTCTTTTTGTGCAGTTTCGTCAAGTGCCTGCATTACTTCAGCAGTAAAATACTTTTCTGGATCTTTAAAGATTTCTTTGGCATAAAGTTTTTTACCGTTAATCTCATAACGCCCTGCTACATTTTTCCAAAGTCCACCAAGTTCACCAAGCTCAAGAAGACCGTAGTACTTATCAAGGCCGCGCTCATCATAAAACAAACGAATTTCGACAACTTTATTCTCCTTGCTTAAACGTGACTTAGCAGTCTTTGCTTTGATAATGTTTCCAATGATATCCGTTCCATCCTTTTCTTTTTTCTTGCTGAGATATACAATAGTAGAGCTGGCATACTTAAGACCAGAACCACCTCCCATTTCTTTAGTAGGAACATATGCGCCGATGACATCGTAGGTATGATTGGTTACAATCATTGGTATTTTTGCTTGACCAAGTTTGAGTGTCAACATTCTGAATGCACCCTTTACAAGTTGAGATTTGGTCATATCTCTGACTTGTTTTTCATTCAGGGCATCAGTAATTTCTTTATCGGTTGAAAGCATTCCCAAAGAATCTAAAACAAACATACAAGGTTTGCGTTCATTCACAGGTGCCTTCAAATATATATCAACTGCCTTGAGTGCCTTGTTTCTAAAGTCCTCAATCGTTACAACTCTTACAACTACAAGTCTGGTTGTATCAACTCCACGACTTTCTAAAAGTGATTTACTGATTGCTGCTTCAGTATCAAAATACAAACAGTATCCATCAGGATGACTATCAAGAAAATTCTTAACGACTGCCAAACTGAAGAAAGTTTTTCCTGTGCTGCTTTCGCCTGCGATTGCAGTAATCTTGTTACCAGAAACCCCACCAAAGATGCTGCCACTGACAAGAGCATTAAAAATGTATGAACCAGTGTCCACGTATGTTTCAGTTTCATCAATATTGGATGCGAGTTCTGTGTATTCATCACCAATTTCTTTTACTATATCTTTTAAGAAATCCATTAGTTAAAAAAAGAATCAAGGGTTGCTGTTTTTGTAACTTCCCATCCAATACAATCAAGAATTGATTTGAGAGGGTCTAAAAATGCCTTCTCAAATTGTAACTCATAATCTATGTATTTGTCAAGGTTGAGTTCCTTTGGGAATTGTTGAATAAAGGAAATAATGTTTTCGTGAATTGGATTTGGTTTTTTCAAATAACAAAATTTAATCTTTTCACCATTATTGATTATGGAATATTTATGAGAGAGTTTTTTCTCCTTTACATAATGATTATATAAAAGAGCACCACGAACGTGAATGGGAGTTCCTTTTGAATATATTGTTGCTGGAGATTGATACTTCTGAACGTCTGATACCGAGCGGGGGAAGGATATTTGCTCTGGTGGAAGTTTTTCAAACTTTTCACGACATTTTTCAATATAAGCAATCACTTCATTTTCCGTTCCACTCATCATCAGTTTCAGAGCATCCTTAATCATTTGACGACAGGGTGCTGGTGTAGAAGATTTGACTGCTTCAATACCCATCATTTTGAGTTTTGGTTCTTCATATCGCACACCTTCACTATCCCAGACATTGAGAATGTATCTTTTTTTAGCAGTCCAAATCCCACGATCAGCAATATTCTCACGTTTCATCTGCATCTTTTGGTCATAGGCATTTACATAGTTGGCCAGTTCTTGGTAGCAACCTTCAATATACTTCTCAAGTTCCACCTCACAGATCTTATCAAGGAACGTGACAATACTCTCAGTAGTTTTCTTTCTTCCTTTGTATACATCTTCAACCAAAGGACCCAAGTTAAGGTAAATACTATCAGTATCAGAAGCAATAACATAATCAACTCCATCTGTCTTAAGAATTCTATTTAAATATTGATTCATTTTATTTTCAATCCAACGAATCGCAACCTGACCACTTAAAGTAATTGCCTCAGCATTTTCAAGTTTATAATAACGGAAGTATTGATTACCTACGGCACCATAAGCAGAGTTCAAAGAAATCTTCTTTGCCATCTGAATATTATTACATCGGGCAATTTCTTTAAGTAATTGTTTATCTTTGGTTTTTTCGTATTGTTTTTTTGCCTCAATCATCTTCTTCTTAAAGATGACACGTTCGTTATACATTTTTTCCATCAATTCAGGAAGAAATCCACGAACATCTTTGCGATACATTGCACCATTTGCACATACTGCATAATCCTTATATTCTTCAAAATCAAGTTTTTGATTTAAATTTTATCTACCGAAACCGTTGGATGACGTTTATCAATCAAAGTTTCAGGTGAAATATTAAATTGCATAATCAAATGTGGATATAGAGAATTTAAGTCAAAATTGACAACCCAATCATATATTCCCGGTTTTGGTTCTTTTACATAAGCACCGGCATATTTTTCATTCTTGGAAGAACGATTTTTTTGAGGAATAACAATATTTCTTTTCTTCAGGTAATTGTAAATAATATTGTCCCACATACGAACCTGATAGAATACATCAGTAAAATTGACTCGGGCATCAAATGCCATCGTCAGTGCCAATTCAATCAGTTTCATCTTGTCTTCCAATCGGTCAACAAGTTCCACGTCAACAATATTATACTCAATAAACTTCTGCCAGTTTTTGGTATAAAACTCTTTGAAGGTTTCATACTCGGAGTGATCTAGTTTTTTCTGTCCGAGTTCAACTTCGGCAATATAATCCAACCGATAAGATTCTTGTGCCTTATAAGTAAATTTCTTATAAAGATCCATATAATCAAGTTGAGTCACTCCACCAATATCAAATGTCGTATGTTTACGTCCATCAATAAAGACCTCACCTTCACTCACAAGTCCCCAAAGAGACATTCTCTTCATCAACTTTTCACCAAGAACACGATTTAGTCGTTTACAAATATAAGGAATATCATAGAGTTGTAGATTCCATCCAGTCACAATTTCGGGAGTATTATCCATCCAATACTGAATAAAAGTGTTTAGAAGAGCAAACTCTGATTCACAATAATGATAAATCAAATCACTACGATTGTGAGTAAATGGTTTGATTCCCCAACTCACAATCTTCTTTGTGGCATAATCTTGTATGTAATCGCAAGAATTTCTTCCGAGCAGGACTCAACATCAGGGAATCCATTTTCAGACGCAACCTCAATGTCTATAGTTACAAGTTTGATTTTGTTAATATCAAACTTTATCTCTTCCTCAGAATACTTATCTGAGATGTATTGATAAATGTATCTTTCATTTCCATATATTTCAAATCCATCTACATTCTCATACTTTTTCAAAAACTCACGACAATCTTTTACAGTTCCCGGTTGAACCGCATCAACAACCTCACCAGATAATGTTCTGTATTTGCTTTCCTTTTTGGATTTTACAAAAAGAGTTGGTTTAAATTCTTCTCTAAATTCAATGTGCTTCCCATCTTCATATGCCCGAACCAAGAAATAATTTCCAATTAACTGAACATTAGTATACCAACGCATTATTTAATTAAATCCTCGTATTTTTCAAGAAGAGTAGGAGTTGGATCTGCAAGAGTTAAGATTTTATCAGAACTTATCATAAAGGTGTTTTGCTTCGTAACTTTGTGTAAAAGTGCTTGTAGTGTGTGTTCACCTTCTTTATATTCAGTTACAATATGTGGATTTATCAGTTTACAATCTGGTTCTCCAATGTCAGCACCAACTTCTTCAATCTGTGAGACTAATATTTGATTGTTCACCATCAACAGAATCTTTATCATCTTTTCCATAATTCATTACATCCTCAATGTACATTTGTGTTAGTCGGGCAATTGGTTCAACAATCGTCACAACCCAATCCGAAGGAACTGGTATGACTTTATCAACCGTTAATGGCATCCAAGGATATAAAGATACTTGAAATGCTGATTTTTTTTGTTCTTCCGTAGATTCTTCGGTCAGAAGAGTCGGTTCTCGCATTTTTACAATACAAGGTTTATTTAGAAAATATCCGATTACGTGACGATTTTCATCTTCTCCAGAAACCATCTCTGAAATATCTGCGATCAAATCTTCTCCAGATTTTAAAAGCAAAAGTTTTACTGTCATTTACACTCCATATCTCCTCTTATTATACACAAAAAAAGGGGAGGTGTCAATCTGGGGTTTGCCAGATTACCTCCCGTATAGGCAACAATAGTTAATGGGTGGCCCCACGCAATACTATTTAGAACCAGACTTTCTTTTTCTGATGCTCTGGAATAATGCGTGTGAGTTTGATCACAAGAAGTCCATCATCAAATGTAACATCATTAACTTCTACATCATCAGAAATCGTCCATACTCTTGTGAACGACCTTTTTGCAAGTCCCTGATGTAAATATTCACCATCTTCTGTAGAGTCTTTTTGACCCTCCACAAATAACTTATTATTTTCTGTATAAACAGAGATTTCTTTTTTACTAAATCCTGCCAGAGCAATCTCAACTCTTGTGGCAGTATTACTTTCTTTGATTACATTATATGGTGGGTAGTTTGACTCTGTTTGATGTAGAGAGTTAAACCGATGAATCCATTCATCCATACCAATCGAATATTTGTCAATATCATTGAGAAACTTCTCAATGTTTCCAGCATTATATTTTGCGAGTGTCGTGTACATAATCGTTCTCCTTAAAAGCAAGAGTGTGTAAATATCAGACCCGAAGCATCTGATACTAATAATTATACAATAATCATAAAAAAACGGGGTAGTGAACCCCGTATGATTTTATTCGGTTTCTGCTGTCTTTCCCTTTTTACCAATATTATACTTCTGTTCTAAAATCCAGTCTCCTTTATCTTTATATGCTAGTACTTTGATTTGATTGAGTGGTGCGATATCCAAAATTCTGTCTTCATCTACGACTGTCACAAGTCCCCAATCTAAAAGTAAACGAACAATACGATTTCTTCTCTGAACATCGTTTACAGTCAGATTTGCGTGTTTACCATCCAGAGCAAACAACTCCTTGAAGTGAACAATAAAGTATCTACCTTGCTTATGAAGAATATGACAAGATTGATAGAGTTTTTTCTCTTTACGAGATGCCACTCCAATACGTGTCAAAGTCTCACGAACCTTTAAGAAGTCGTCAGGCTCATTCAAAATCACTTCTACCATTTGGTCTTGAGACCATTCAACAGTAGGTTCTACCGTATTCATTTTGTTCCTCCAGTATCAAGTCGTTGTTTAATAAAGTTAATCTGATCTTTTGATAAAATTTTCAGTGCCTGAGATGCTTTTTCATTACTATATCCATAGTA
>RFNU01000068.1 GCA_009927065.1 bacterium
GTTAGACGATGCATCTTATGCAGAATGTCTAGAGCGTGCCGACTGGGCGGGAGGTTATCTATACATAAGATAGTTAGTTAATTATTTGTTATTGTCTAATCAATTACTGCGGCCCGCCAGAGCCGCACCCAATCTGGCATTCAACCTTTACCCACTTTTACTATGACTGACACTGCAACTGCAGGCGGTACCCTCTTCGGTGCCGTCATCGAATACAGGATTAAAATCAATGAGATTTGGACTGATCGTACTGTTTTTCTAGTAAACAAACAACACGCACTTACGTGGTTGTCAGAAGACTGGATAAAGATGGCTAAGAAATATGACGCCATACTTATGGATATTCGTATCGATTATCCTGTCTATTATCCAGACATCAATCCTGTAGATGTCATCGGCTATGAAGATCCAACAAATGCAGACATGATCTACAGTGTAGATTTCAAGTCTGAGAAAGTAAATTATTCAGAAGTATAAGTGTAGTTGTCCTGGGCATGACGTTAAACTGCCTTATATACTTAATCAATTCTTAACCTCCCTATCCATGACTAACTCCAACATTCAAGTACCTAACACTGTAAATAGTCAACGACTTCAAGCTATGGAACTTGTTGCCAAAATGAGAGCAGCTGCTGATCGTGTCGGAGCTGGTTTCATTGGTGGCTTCATAGATCCCAATACTGGTGAACTATTTACCATGACTAATATGCATTCTTCTATTAATCCTGATACTAATCCATTATTAGAAGATTGATTAACAAAGGGCTGGATCGCATTAGATCCTAAGTCTGGTGCGGCCAGATACCCTTCATTAAATAGGTTGGTCCTAGTGATGGCCTTCAACATCACTAGGTCCTGTTCTGATTAAACAAATATTAATCAGAGGAATATACCAGATTAAACTCTGGATTTTAAATCACCGGCCAGTGAGGTCTCGAGAACCACACCAATTGTACACAACAATTGTCCAGGCCGTGTTCACTATCCCTATCATTATTCAAATGACTAAACCTAAATCGGTTTTCAACTTTGACAAGACTATTGCTGGATTTAATATTACGGAAAATGGCATCAAGTCATTCACCAAAACTATCCAGCTTGGTCCACTGCAACTTACGCTTAACACCCGTGAATCAGGGGTCCATGCATCTATTGCTTTACCAGGTACTGGCTTAAGTAAACGCAATATAAAGATATTGTAATTAATCTGATTCGTCCTGGGCATGACGTTAAACTGTCCATGTCCCACTGCAACTCAGCCCATGACTCCTACTGAAACCTATCAACTGACCGTCCGTATGGAAACCTACGGCGGTAAGTTTATTTCATCGTTAGCTGTAGCAATTCGCTACGCTGATCCTATCAACAAGAACAAGTTACTAGCTGCGTTCCCAGATCGTAGCTAAATACGGCCCTAAGTCTGCATTCAATCCAGCTGATCGCCAACCTGTGGAGGTAATCTAATGTCAAGCATTTCTGCTATAAGACACATTGACGTTTATCCCAAAGGC
>RFNU01000066.1 GCA_009927065.1 bacterium
TGTTGAATACTCAAGGTAATATTGATGCACGTCTTGGTATACTTGCAACACAAGGAGCCTTAGCTAAGGGCGCACAGGCTGAAGCTGGCGCATTAGCAAGAACATTTGCAGGCACTAACCCGTATGCACAATTTGCTAATCGTCAATCACCTAATATTCAGTTTGGTTAATCATGGCAAACAATAGTAACTATTTTCGGCTTGCTGGTTCTTCTATGGGAGTAGGAGCCGATGCCTTAGCAAATGCCTTTGGACCTGATACACAATTTGGCGTCAGACCTCCTGGACAAGGTGTTTTGGATATTTCAAAATTAGGGGAGTTGGGACAAGCAGTATTACTATCACAACAAAAACCAAGTCAAGCAGAAGAATTCGCAAAAATGGTTCCATTGCTTAAAGAAATGACTACATATCAAGCTGATTTAGCAAATAAAAATGCACAACGCAAATTTGGACAAGAGTTAATGGCGGCAGGAATAGGTGCTTTGGGAAGAGGAATAGAAACAGGTATTGCTGGTGGTAGTCCAGAAATGCTTGCTTATATAGCACAAAGTCCAGTAAGAGCAGCAGAAGCATATCAACGAGGTATAACATCTATGCCTCGTCAAGATGTGCCAGTATTTGCTGCAAGACCAACACCTGATCGAAGATACTTTAGTTAACCATGGCTTATGATTGGGGTAGCTCAATAATAAATTCTGGTTTTGGAGACTGGAGTAAATTAAGCTCAGGAACAACTGCAAGAGGAAGTAGTATGTTTGATCCATTTTCAATGGGTATAGCCGCTCTAGGCAATCTGGGCGGTAGTTTTTTAACAGGTCAAGCCAATAGAGAGGCAGCAGCTCAGCAACGCAAGGCAGCAGAAAAACAAGCATTTTACATGCTTGGCACAATGCAAGCAGCTAATGATGCTAGGGCGGCTAGAGCTACTGCAGGTGCAATGAATGTATTTGGACAGCTAGGTGGATCTTTATATAATGCACCCATTGATTTTACGTGGCAACGTAGAGGTAAAGAAGAAGATCTACAACGATTTATGCCAATGCAATTTGCAATGGGAAGAGAAGAGAGTCGTTTAGGAGAAGAACAAGAACAGTCTCCTTTGTTTAGAAAAGGTAGGGAAGATAACGCTAGAATGGATAGATTAGCAGGGAGATATGCAGCAGCATTACCTGCCATGACCCAGTGGGGTCAATTTAATTTACCTACTGTATAGGAGATAAATTATGGGAATGGATATGAGTAGCATTGTCATGATGATGATGTTTAATGACCAGGCAGCCCAAACTAGAGCAGAAAACCAACGGGCATT
>RFNU01000222.1 GCA_009927065.1 bacterium
CACAAAAAGAAGCAGAACGTAAAGCTACAGGACAACAAGGCCGTAGTGCATACATTTCAAATGTTAAAGAACGTTTATCAAGTGGTTTAATAGGAGAAGAAACAGCACAAAAATTAGTACAGGATTATTATAATCAATATGATCTTGCTCCTGATACAGCAGAGTTAACAGATATAACTCAAGCGTATCAACAGTTTGCACCTAAGCGTAGAGAAGCTGATCTTTCATCTGTTTATCAACGTCTTTTGGGACGACCTGCAACAGCAGCTGAGCTTGCAGCAGGACAATCTCAATTAGCTTTAGGAAGAACAATAGGTGACATAGAAAAAGATATTGAATCTACTGCAGAATATAAAAAAGCACGTCCGGGTAGTGCTTTTGAGGCTGAGCAGGAAGCTCGTTATGGCGGACCAGTATTAGATGCCACTGGTGCAAGGACGGGAACATATAAATATAATTTTGGAGCTACAAATTTACCTGGTCTTTCTGCTGATCTTATAAAACAAATAGGTGTTACAGCACCTTCTTTTATTGGTCAATCTTTTGTTGGTTCAGCAGAAGAAATTGAAGGCGCTAAACAAGCTAAAAATAATTATGAAACTTTTTTATACAATTCAGGATTAACGGCTTTAAAAGGAAATCTTGACAAAGAGATCAGTAAATATGCACAAGATCAAGAAACAGAAAGAACAGAAAAAGTTGTAGCAGGGCAAAAAGACGTAGAAGATATAAGAGTCAAAGGACAAAAAGCCATAAGTGATTTTGCACAACTAGAAGAAACAAAAAGAACAGAAAAAGTTGTAACAGGGCAAAAAGACGTAGAAGATATAAGAGTCAAAGGACAAAAAGAAATAACTGAACAAACTATCAAAGGAGATCTCAGAAAGAATAGACAGCAACAAGCGTATGGATTATTACAAGGTGTTGTTGGAGCATTTAATTTTTAATTATGGAAAATACTGAAATAAAACAAACAAAAAACACTCAAGAAAAGCCTCAAAATAATTTTGATGTTAATGCTTTTAAATTATTATTAAAAGCATTAAAAGATAGGCAAGAAGCTAAGATACCTTTTCAAGATTAAGTTGCTATAATTAATTCAGTACAAATAGAAAAAATGTCTTACGCAGACCAGTTAGCAAGTTTAAAACAATCTTTTGCCGCAGGCAATATTGATCAAGCAACATATGATGACTTGCGTAAACAACTTGCAGAAGGTGAATATACACCTAAAGCAGATCTGACTCAATTTGAAACTCTTCTAGGTAAACTAGAAAGTTCTAAAATGCGTCAACAACGTCAAAAATCGGTTGAAGGACGTAGGGATATCTTTAGCCAGGGTTTAGCTAGCATGATGAGTAATTTCTAATACTCCCCATGGCAACTACCACAACTTCATCTGATCCTTTGGATTCAGCTTATACTGATGATTGGTTTGATATTGACAAATATCGCCAAGCGGCGGGTGTTGCTTATGAATTTTCTAAAAAGAAACTAGAAGATACAGCTAAAGAAGG
>RFNU01000045.1 GCA_009927065.1 bacterium
CTGACTATCAACAAGAAATTAAAGAACTGACAGTAACACGTTCTCTGCGTCTGTTGCGTGATGGTTTCAAGAGTGATTTTGCAGCATTTGTTTATGATGACGTGCGAATGACTGAACTTTTGCATCAACTTGCAAGTGAGTTCGTTGATGCAAACATTCCTGTGATTGATGAAGACAATCGTATGGAACTTGCACTGATGCTGTTAGAATCTCTGGATGTGATTGCACAATGACTTACACTGACATCACAAAACTTGAGAATTGTCCCGAATGTGGTACAAATTGGGTGGATAAACTTATTCCACAACAATACTGGAAAAACTATTCTCCTCCCTATTTCTATAGTCGTGTGATAGGAGTTGAGTTGCTTGGTGAAGACCGAATCAATCACTGGTTGTGTCCTGATTGTAATTTTAAGTGGAATCGTAATGGTGAGTCAATTAGGATAACTGAGTAAATAAGAGTGTCTATAGGAACGA
This sequence comes from bacterium, assembly GCA_009927065.1. GTDB lineage: Bacteria > Pseudomonadota > Gammaproteobacteria > Berkiellales > Berkiellaceae > LLD-282. Next base: position 480 of record RFNU01000045.1, read on the forward strand.
CAATTCTACTGTCAGGGTGTCAAGAGCATCCACTGCAATCAAATCAACGATTTTTTAGAAAGTGACTCTTTTACCATACATTGGTTCTGTAATCAACCTGGGCAATTCCTTTTCTCAGGCAACTCGTCCCAAGAATGTTGGTCAGTTAAGTGATTTAATACAAGATTTTCGCAATTCTACGTGTGAACACAGTGTAATTGGTTGGGAGCAATTTTATGATGAAAAAATTGGAAAGAGTAAAATAGCAGAGGCATCTGACAAGGTTTGGGAATACGTTCTTCGCATTAAAGAGAACCTGAATAATCTCACAAAAGAGGATGTACATTTTTGGGTCAAAGATTTAATCATTGATAAAACATTTGCTGGTTTGCAGTTGCAACTTGACATTCTTGAAATGGTGTGTGATAATGACGATTATCGTCTTGCCAATTCCGATGAAGAAGCAAAAGGAATTGATGGTTTTGTGAATGGTGAACCTGTATCCATTAAACCACACACATATAAGAAAACAATTCAAGCAGGAAAAGAATCAATTTCCTATCGTATAATATACTACAAACAAACTAAAAACGGATTAGTCGTTGTATGAATCAAATTATCTGTGCTGATGCTCTCACTACTCTAAAACAGGTTAAAAGCAACAGTGTGGACATTGTTTTGACATCTCCACCATACAACTTTGACATGAACTATGATGAGCATAACGATAAAGATGAATCACATCGTTATGTTGATACCTTGTTGGAAATTTTTGATGAATGTATCCGCACTCTAAAAGATGGTGGTAGACTTATCATCAATATGCAACCAAATTATAAAGAATACTTTCCTTCTCATCATTATCTCACAACTGCACTAATTGAGAGGGGATTGATTTGGAGAGGCGAGATTGTTTGGTTGAAGAACAATCTCAAGAAACTTACAGCATGGGGTAGTTGGATGTCACCATCTTGCCCTTATTTGTCTTATCCATTTGAGTTTATTGAGGTATTCAGCAAAACCACACTCAAACACTCTGGTGAAAAGGATAACATTGACATTACAAAAGATGAGTTTATCAAGTATGTAAATGGACACTGGACTATAGCACCAGAAACAAAAATGAAAGAGTTCAGTCATCCTGCAATGTTTCCAGAAGAATTGGTGAAAAGATGTCTTAGATTGTTTTCTTACAAGGATGATTTGGTTTTAGATCCCTTTAACGGTGTTGGTACAACGACTTTAGTTGCACATAACCTTGGTAGAAGATATATTGGAATTGATATTAGTGAGGCATACTGTAACACAGCAAAACAAAGAATTATATCATCCAATCCACTTGAAAAGTTTTTCTAAAATAATTCACATTCAAAGAGGAACGTGGTGACAGTTAAGAAACTGGCACACTGAATCTCCACTGGCACCAATTTCCTGTATTCTTAAAGAGTCAAAGCAATTCACGCAAATGACACCC
>RFNU01000038.1 GCA_009927065.1 bacterium
GTTTGTAGAATTTTTTGTAAATCCTAAGTATTGATAAACATTCGTCGATAATGTTCCAGACGATTGAATGAAATTAAATGCTATAGAACCAGCGAAATCCCAATATACTAATCTGGAATTATTATAATATAATTGAGCTTCGGTATCCGCATCACCCGAACTTCTTCCCAAACTAAATAATACACCACTTGAACTCACAGAAACAAATTTGCCCCATAATAATATGGTATATGTCGATGAATTAAAATTATTTAACGATGATCGATAAATATAATCATTTGTACCATCAAAAACTATACTGCCCATATTTGATGCGTTAAATGTGGGTCCATTGGTTAATGTGCCATTATTGCCATTACCACTTAAATCTGTCCATGTTGTACCTGATCCTGGATAACTTTTTACATTTGCAGCGTCTAAATGTAATATCAATCCATTTTCATTTATATCTGGTCCAATTTTTCCTGACATATATTTTATAATTATATACCAATTCTGCTTTTAATAGAATTATAGTTTCTCAAAATTTCAGTTGCACTCAATACTCTATTATATGCTTGAATTGATGCGCATTTTGATCTAAAATATGTTGTTCCTGCTGGACCACCAGACGGACCAGTGGTAAAAAATCTTTCAAATCCAAGTGTAACATTACTTACAGATCCTACACTTGTTGTTAAAACTGTACCTACTACAGGATTTAATGTATAAATATAAGATGTTCTTGTTGATGAATTTGTACCAAATGCTATATAACTCCAATTAGATATTATATCTGCACTGCCAACTTCAGTATTAGCGGATGTATTATCTTTAAATACAAAACTGTCGCCTGTTTGTCCATAACCACCCATTTCTATAGTAGGAGAGTTGTTACTATAGAAATAATTCCAAGTTGTACCACTTTGGTTGTTTACTTTTTGAAGAAATATACAAATTGTAAAACCGCTATTTGTTGAAAAATTTAAAGCTGAATTTAATGATAAATAATCATTTACACCGTCAAATGATATATTTCCACCATTTGTACTACTAAATGTAGGACCATTCGTTAATGTGCCATTATTACCATTACCGCTTAAATCATTCCATGTAGTTCCTGTCCCAGGATAACTGTTTCTGTTGCCGGCATCTAAATAC
>RFNU01000037.1 GCA_009927065.1 bacterium
GGCCAACCTATAGAAAAAAAGCAACTGCAACAAGTGTCTTCAGGACAAGCAAAACCAACAAGACCCCGCGTCATGAGAAGCAGATTTATGGGATAAAAACTCGCCTGGTACGCTTCTTATCGAGAGGCCGTGCGAGTATTGTTGGCCTAGTACAATATGGAAATATTGTAATTAACGCAAGAAAATTAAGTAAAGCTGATTAGAGATCAGCCTTTTTGCGAATCGTACGCAAAGCCTCCCCAATATTTTTGGTTTGTATTGTAGAAACGCCAACTTCACCTGCAAAGCATCCCATTTTTGGGTGGCAGCTAAAACCTGATCAATAATCTCTAATGCCTTGTCTTGCTTAATACCTACGGTACCGGCTAGTTTTAATAAATGGTTTTTTGTAGGATTTTTCCCTTCACCCATAATCATTGTCGAATGCTCACCAGCAGGTCCTGAGGAAAAAGTTAAATCGTAAGCCGGAGATACAGTCCAATTACCGGTTTCATCCATTAAAAATGAAAAGTTCTTTGAATGATCGTCGCGATTGTGACTTAAGACGTTAAAAACCGCATTCCTAAACTGTATTTCACACTGCCTGATATCTTTTGTTAGATACAGTGTTGCTTTCATGATGCTTTCATAATCAAGGGAAGGCTCCCGGTGATCGGCATGGAGGAGACCTGCAATTGTATGCATATGAATACGGCTATCACCATTTCTATCAAACCGTTTAACACCAAAGAACCCCATGCCTTTTCTTGAAGGAAAAAGCTTGGCTTCAGGCACAACAAGTCCGGCATCGATTGCCATAAGGTGATAGGCGTATTCGATAGCGCTTATATCTTTAGGGTCAAGGTGAGATCTAAACTTAATCAGCCAATCCACGCCATCAATATTAAGCAATACTTTAGGACGCGCTCCCGCCGAAGATCCTCCTAAAATCAGCAAATCCTCAACATAATCATCATTTTCATCTAAGGTTGCTTGTATTTCGCTATCAATTTCATCTAAATCATTGGTGATATGAGACATAGCGCTTGAATTTTCAGGCTCATAAGACAAAGCTCCCATACCGCTTGTTCCTACAAAACAAAGGCGATCAAGAGGTGAAAGGGTTCCGGGATTAAGTCCTACATTCATCAATTTACGGTCTAGAAGTAACCGACCCCAGCCATCAGGTAAACTGTCATTGAAGACGCCAAATAACCCTTCAAAGGTGCGATCATTCGATTCTATAACGCCTGTTTTAAGAGGCAGCTTGAAAGGTGACAATTCTAATCCTTTCTTTATAAAATCAGCATCATATTCAAAAAAGATTTGTCTGTTTTTAAGCAATAGCCTTCCAGTGAGCTGCCTCTCCCCTGAGCCGTGATAATACACATAAACAAGATTTTGATTTGAGAAGCTCATTTTCTACCTCGTTTTCTTTTTCCATTTTCCAGAAGCTCATCAAGAGATAAGGCTTCTTCAGCGCTTTTAAGTGCAAATAATGCTTTAAAGTCATCCATACACCCAAGTATCACAGCCAGCTTCAGCAAAGATTCCAACGATATTTGCCCTGTTTGCTCAAACTTTTTTAAAGAGCCATAACTAACCCCGGACTTTTCTGATAAGGTCTGCTGGCTTAAATTAAGTTCAAGCCGAAGGTCACGCGCTCTACTTGCTATTACCTTTTGCATTTCCCCAGGTGTCATCATGTTAACTGATATCATAATATCCCTTGAATCTCTAGAACCTATATAATAGATATTATATTATCTATTATATTACAAGTCAAGTCGTTCTTGTTCTAACATCCGGACACATCATTCC
>RFNU01000190.1 GCA_009927065.1 bacterium
AGAGTTTCTATTGACCCAGAAACAGGTTTAGCAAATTTAATGGTAAATGGTAACGCAGAATTTGGTTCTACTTATAATATTAGTTCACAAGGAGTAAGTAGAACTGGTTCTTATGATGGTTCTTATTGTTTTTATGATATAGGAAACAGAGGATATCTGGGGACAACATATATTCCTGTTAATACAGGCGATACATATTTACTTTCTTATTATGCAAAGTCAGTAGGATCTGTTTTAACACAAATGTACGCCGGATTACAATGTTTTGACGAAGATTTAAATTTTATAGATTTAAGAAACAATGGTGACAGTGGAAATACTACATTAGCCGCACCATTAAATAACGGTGATACTACGATAACACTTACGGATGCATCCGCTTGGCAAGCAACAGGTGCTTTATATTATTTTAAAAATATATTATTTTTCCCAGCAAATCATCCAAAGTATTATACTCCTTGGACTTATACCCGATTTGGATTTGGCAATCCAACTATTCCAGACATCTACTATGGAACAAGAAATGGTAATGTATTGTCTTTATCAACTGATGGCGTGAATAATAATTTAACTTGGAGTTATGGTTCATTACCTGCTGGAACACCAGTATCTAATGGTTTGGCTGGGGGTACATATGGATATTATTTAAATTGTAACACTACTATTCCAAATACTTGGACAAAATATAGTCTGACTCTTACAGGTGAAGGTAAAAGTTCTGGTTGTGGTTATAATGTATTTAGATATGGAACTAAATATGTTACATGGATGGCACTAACTAATTACGGTCAATCATCTACATCAATTGTTTATTATGATAATATTGTGTTTGCTAATATGACAAATAAAAGTCAAACATATGCTTATAACAAACATATGAGTAGAGGCAAATTGGGAACTACATTTACACAAAATTTCAACGAATTAGGAATATCATGAGTTTAAAGTTATATTACGATCCATATGATATAAATTGTTTTAGAGGTGAACCCACCACTAATTTATTTACTACAAGATATCCAACATCAAATTATTATTCACAGTTTCCTGATACCGCATCATACAGTGTCATATGGACACCAATGGGAGTTCAAACTGCATCTATAAATAGATATAATAATAATAATCCTGGCAGTGCTTGTTGTCCATCATTATTTTCTTATGGATATATCCCTGTATTGGGTTCAACAACATATTGTTATAGTGCGTTTTATAAAGTTTTAAATAATGATTATGGTGGCGCAAATTTTCTTTATAGATATGAAAACAATAGTAGTG
>RFNU01000159.1 GCA_009927065.1 bacterium
TTTACCGCCAGTAGAATCTGTTGCAGCGGTAAACACCATTGTATTATAATATGTTCCTGCTACATCGTTTCCAATATGAAATGTATTACCAGAACCACTATGAATTGTAAAAAATGTATTTTCTCCGGCACTTGCATAATATGTTCCAAATAAAGCATTACCATCACCTCTTATTTGAATAGATCCACTTTGTACTTCTAATTTTTGAGCAGGACTGCTTGTGCCTATACCAACATTACCAGAAGAATTTACATAAATAAATGTGTTTAATGTAGAACTACCGGCTGGATATCTGCCTAAACGCCAAGCATCATTGCCATTTCCAAATCCTTGTTGGGTGAGCCATGAAGATTTTGTTGCATCATCTTGTGTACCCGCATCATTAATATTAGTTGTCCACGCACACCAATCTATAGCAGATTTTTCACGGATACGCCAACTTGTATTTTGCATACCACCGAGAATTTGACTAACAGTTCCAGTAGAACCAACAGATAATCCCGCATTACTAGGCGATGTTGTAGTTCCAATCAATAAATTGCCGCTACTATCAATTCTAACTTTTTCACTTCCGCTTATTGAAAATCCAATTATATTTGATGACGGTGAATATATTCCTGTATTGGTATTGCCAACAAATGCGATACCTGGAATTGGTGCGGTACCTGTTGTAGCAAGAATCTGATAACCAGATCCCATTGACAATGTATTTTGTTGTGACAGTGTTCCATTATTAGTTAATCCTGCAATCGTATAACTATTACCTGTATTTAACGCATTTGCAGTTTGTGCCCAACTGCTTGTTCCTAAGAAACCAACTGCGTTACTAATTGAAGAAGTAAAACTACTACCACTAATATTACCGACTACATGCAATTTTGCAATTGGATTTGTTGTACCTATACCAACATTACCACCGCCATTTGCATCTGCAGGAGCAATAACCATCGTAGGACTGCTTTCAATTGTATATCCATTTCCTAAATAAATTGGTATACCAGTTCCACTATTTTGATACCAACCACCAATTGTCATGTGAACTTTAGCAGTAATATCATTTGCATTTGAACTACTTTGATTCAATCCGATGTTAGCAATAGCTCCATTATTTGCAAATGTAGTATTACTTATTATTCCTATTGCATTGCCTGTAGAAGTTCCAGTAGCATATACGCCTGGAGTAACATAGGAAACTAATGTACCAGATGAACCGCCTAATTGAGTTGTAGATGTTAATGATCCTACCGTATAATTATTAGCAGTATTTAATGCATTTGCTATACTACTTGTAATCGACCAAGTACCACTTGCACCAGTACCTGTCTTTGTTACAGTATAAGTTGTATAATTACCTTCGTGAAGCAATGCATACCAAACTGGATTTGTTGGGGTGCCAGCTGATCCTTCTCTATAAGCTACATACCAATTTGCAGTTCTGTGTTGATTTGCAATCAAACTTGTCAAATAATCACCGTGTGTGGATGAAAAATAATTATACCAAGCAGCTCCAGGACCATTTGTCGCATTATTGTAGTCAAATGTGCTTAATGGTTGAACTAAATTAGTTGCGGAACTAGATAAACTGGATATGTCTGTTCTATGATAATGATATTTACTATTATTTGTAAACTGCGAAATATTCATGCTACTTAAAGCATTCGCAGTTGTTGCATAACTTGCACTAACTACATTGTTAGCCCAACTTGCAGTTGCATTTAGTGAACCACTAAT
>RFNU01000098.1 GCA_009927065.1 bacterium
GATGATTTGTGAAAAGATCCTGATGGTGACATTCTCCCGCCATTAGAATTGCTTGTGCAATTTAGTGATGGGAGTGTCACGCAATATTAGCATTAGCCTGAATCTCTTTTTGATGTTCAAGCAATTCTTGTCTGGTGAGCAAGAAAATACCATCTCCGCCTCTAGAGAATTGTAACCAAGTAAAAGGGATACCTGGATATTTTTCTTCCAAGTGGACTTGAGCTTCACCAACCTCAACAATTAAAATACCATGAGGGGTAAGGTAATTTATTGCTTCAACTAAAATCTTATCAACAAGCTTAAGACCATCTTCGCCACCATCTAAAGCACCCTGGGGTTCATGTAAATATTCTTTAGGTAGAACTTTCATACTACTAGAGGGAACATAAGGGGGATTCGCAATAATGATATCATATTGATCGGTAGACGATAACTTTTCAAAAAGATCGGATTGAATAAGCCTAACTTGTTCTTCTAAAGCATAACGCTCCACATTTATTTTAGCCACAGCTAAAGCATCGGTGCTAATATCGACAGCATCAACAAGAGCAGATTCGCACATCAGCGCTGAAGCAATAGCAATACAACCGGAACCTGTTCCAATATCAAGAATACGCTCAACATTATTAGCATCAATCCATGGGGAAAACTCTTCTTCAATCACTTCTGCAATCGGTGAGCGAGGTATCAAAACACGATTATCAACATAAAAACTTAATCCGGCAAAATAACTTTCAGAGATTAAGTAAGCAACAGGTTCTTTCTTTTCAATACGACGTTCAATTCTGGACAGCAAAAGCTTTTTCTCGCTCGGTAGTAAGCGAGTTTGAAAATAAAGATGATCTAAGTCAGGGGGTAACGCTAATGTTCCCAAGATCAAAGCAACAGCATCATCTAAACTTGATTCTGTACCATGACCATAAAAAAGATCACTCTTATTAAATTCACTCATTGCAAAACGAATCATATCTTGAAGAGTCACAAGATGATCTTGAGCTTCACTTAAAGTCTTGTGTAATGTTTCTGTGGTCATTGAAATGAGCGAGAAGCCAGAACAATTTCTGGAGGGATAGCTAACAGCGTGATGCTGACCAGATCTCGCATTCTCCTTTGGTTGAGCTATCAGCGATGAATATTAATTCTATTATAATCTTTTGATGACCTTTAGTCAGCGAGTTTTTTAATATTTTGCATGTTAAAATTTATCGAAATATGTCCAGTCAGTTCATTTTAAGAGATCCCGCGTTATTAGCTAAGAAGAACAACTGCCCAAAATGCCACCTTCGATTATAAAGTAATTATATATCAGCATGTTAAAAAAAATTTAACACAAATAATGACAATACACTAAAAAATTTTCTTTCCAATGCTAAATTTAAATATGAAGGCGCCAAAGTAAGGCAATATTTATAATAGGTATGGATGATCTTATGATTCATGATGAAACTTTCTCTTCTAAGAACTTTTTAGGAATAGTTGAAGCTATTCACGGGTCTGTTTTTATTAAAAGAGCAAATTCAGATAAGTTCGTGCAACTTAAAGTTGGCGATAAAATCTACAAAGGCGATCAACTTGATGAACAACAAGGTCAAATAGCGTCTTTGTATACAGCTACCGGCACACTGCTAAGTCAGCAGCATCATCATCATTTAATTGAAGCATTGCTTAGCAACAATCAAGAAGTTTTGACGGTCTTTACGCAACAAGACAATGTTCTTGGCGTATTTCCTGAAGAGATACAGTCAGCTGAAGATGACCGTAGTTATCGTGGCGTATCTTATCAGAATCTCAATAACCCTATTATATCTATTGATGCTCTTGATGAGAGCATCTCAGCTACACAAGGGAGTGATGATGTTTATTTTGTAGCCAAACATGATCCTAATTTTAAAATCTACTTGTCTGAAATTAATCAAGATGATGAAAATCTTGATGTCTTGTTTGCGCCTATACCTCAGGGACTGATTAACCCTCAAGATGAACAGACCAATACATTTAAAGTGATTGCTGAAAATCTTTTGCTTGATACAGATACCAATACAGTTTATTTTTATACGAGCAAATCACTTGTTCCTCTTTTTGTTTTTCAAGAAAATGTTAATCAATCTTTCATGGAAAGATTTGTTACCAACAGTTACAGCTCTTATTTATTATCCGATTTTTTCACAAAAAACCTTGGCAATGCAAGCCCTTTTAAAATGTTATTCCAAGGAAGTTTAGCAGTTGATTTTTCCAATCTACGCGCAGAAAGGCTTACCACACTGCCAAGCACCAGTAGTCAAAATCAATTTGTTCTTTTAGATTATACTGCCGCCCCTATCTCTACAGAAAATCTTGAAAAATATCGTTTAGAATTAACGTTCCCCTCGCGTGTAAATTTAAATAATCTAGATATTGGATTAACACCTATTATTACAGATAAAGGTTGGTTGGCGACGACGGCATTATCGTTAGATAAAAAATGGCAGCCAGTTGGAGCCGTAGATTCTCTAGGATCTGCTTTACAGTGGGAGTGGATTTTACCTGCAGAGGCTTTTAATAGTACTGTTGATGATCATAGCTATAATCTTTTAAGTTCTACGATTGCAGATTTAAATCAAATCATCAATCTATTTACAGGTTCTTCATCAACAAAAAATGCTAATTCTTTTGTTCATGATTATATATCAAAAATTAATACGTTAGATCTCAATAATAAAGACGTTGGTGAGAGTCTCACTCGTACATTCATGAATGATTTTATTGATCCTTTAAAAACCACTTATTCAGGTGGACAAGCTCAGTATGTATTTAAAGCTGGTATCACTTTTGATCTTGCAATTAGAGCAGTAAACCAATTGTTAAGAGCAGAAATTAGCTTAGAACAAAATGTTCTCAATCAGTACAACTTGCCTCCAACGATCGGCAAGCAAATGGTGCTGATTGCACCAACTGATGCCGTTCCTGCTGGCACCAAGCTTGATCTGCAAATGCAATCAAGTGTTTCTGATTTTGACAGCGTATTAGTAGAACCTATCTTTATTGAAACAGTTTCTAGTACATCTGCCAAAACGGATGATGTTAATCTTGTTGATGCTTATAATTACTTTGCTAAACAGATCATTAATGCCGATTACTCACCATTAGCATCGTCTCTGAAAATTTATAATCCCGCAAAAGAAGTTGGTAATAACTTTTCAAACGCTAGCAATTTGACTCAACAATGGATTTTTGATGGGTATGAGCTGACTCAAAATGGTGAATTAAAGATATCTTTAATATTAAATCAAGGCTCACAACTGTCAGCGATTAATGTTCTTGAAACGTTATCATCAACATTATCCAATGTTAGCTCGATGCAGATGGGAGAGCTTTTAACACAAGCCTATCAACAAGCGATAGGATCTGTAGTTCCAAGCCATGATTTAGTGAGTGGGCGTCACCCGACAATCATTATTTCTCCCGCAACTGCTATTGTGTATGATCCTAATACCTATGCATTTAAATCCTATGCTGCATTTTCTAGCCCCACTGTAGGCGCAGGCCAGACCTTTATTTCCAATCCGATTGGTTTGAGTGATAGTCTTGCTATTAAAAATATTCAATTAAATAGCAGTACTGGACTTTCATTACTAAAGAATATTCAAGGCTATAAGTATTTTTCTTATGACTCTCTTGTACAAAATGCAGCTTCTGCTGGAGCAATCTCTCTTTATGTGACTTATCCTACAGGCAATTTCACATTACCGCTGAATTCAAATCAGCTCGCCAATATTGATTCTGTTGTTCAAGCATTGTCTGAAGCTTTAGCGTTAAGATCATTAGGCCATGCCTTTGTTCCGATGGGGGCAACTTTTAGTTACAATAACTATTTACAAGTTAATGCTTTTTTCCCTGAAGTCGCTTCAGCTCAAAACAGTAGTTTAACAAACCTCAATACCTTACTCTCTCAAGTCGCTCTTGATGAAGGACAGCAAGCTGGATCAATACGAGCGATCTTTGATAGTACAGGAAAATTGGTTATTACTGGGCCTCTTGATTTATCTAATCTGTTGTTTTTCAATAACAATGGTCAAACAACGACTTTACAGTCGCAAACCACACAATTTGTTGACTCACCTATTCAATATTTAGGACTAACAGGATCAGGCAATACAGCCTATACCTTAAAGATTAATGATTTATCAGTCATACCCAATCTGTTTTATCGTCATTATAATGATGTCGCCTCAAATGCAACGAACACAGATCTGCTGAACATGACTCAATCTGTTCAAAGTCAACTCAATGCAGCTCGCTCATTTGTAACTTTGTTAAATGGATCTTCTTCAGTTACACAAGATACTCTTGTTAAAACAAGTAATTTTTTAGCAGCCCAATCATTAGGTGAGGCAGCGCCGATATTGGGATATGATCTTAATTTGGGCGTCTTAAGCGATCAGATTCAAAGGGACTTTCAGACACAAGATAATCAGAAATACACTTTTACAACGCAAGGATTAACACGATTAGGCACATGGAGTATTAATGAGATCCCTGTTAATAATCAACTCACAGTGATAGCTGAACAGACAGTAACAGCATCAAGCAGTCTCAGTATAGATGGGAGTGCCATTACTTTAACTGAAGTCGTTAATGGTCCAAAAACTATTGGTAACATCACCGTGACAAAGCTTGGCTCAAACCAAAACTTATATTTAGTTGAGAAAAAGGCTAGTCCTGGTGCAGATGGATTAAAGAGCATTACTCCTGCGCTGATTATTGCTGACGGTCGTGTTGTTGATGGTCATGCTGAACTTAAGATTAAAGTAGACACAAGTTCCACGACACAGCTTACTAAATTATTAAATCAATTAAATATTCATTTCGTTGATGCTAGCTTATTAAACTCTAATCTTTTTAATCAATTGCAAGTACAGCTTAATGTAGCTGCGATCGAGGACAAACAAGCTGATTATGAAAAAACATTAACATTCAGTGTTCAAATTGATGAATTAACAGGGTCTGCGATCTATAAAAATGGGACTAACAATCAGGATAATAATGCGGATCCTAACTCCGATCCTGGGACCGATCCTAATATTGTGACTCCAGCGAGCAGTTTACTTAATAGCTTTAAAAATACTCAAAGCTTCTCAACTGTGGGTTTTGGAAAAAACTCAATTGCTAATAGCACAACAGAATATTTGATTAAATATCATGATCCTTATGTCTTAAATAATACTGTCAATGAACTAGGCATATTAGAGAAAAAAACAAAAGGCATCAGTACAACAGCGATTACAAAACAAGTTGATTCGGTCCAAGATATGATTGCCTTTGTATCTCCGAATGATTTTCAACATGATTTCTTCTATCTGGATCCACTGACTAAGAAGATCGTGCCTCTTGCACAATCAGAACTTTTTGTTTTAGCAGCGTATCGTAGTGTGAATGGCGACACTTCTTATCAAATTACCGGAACTGCCAAAGATTTTGCAAATATTTGTACGCTGCTACCTATTAATACTTCTAATCAACGAATTATTGATTTATTAGTAACAAAGAATGAAAGCAATAGTATCGTCACGTTAACAGAAACAGCAGAGACTATCAGTAATAAACTTGCCCTGGCTTTAGTGAGTAACAACCATGTCTCGAATTTTGCAACACCAACGAATCCTTCGTTATCACTCCTGTTAACTGACTGGAATGCATCACTTGCTAATAATCAATTAGACGCGCTTGTTGCCCCTGATTTTAAAAGTCAATTAAGTATATTGCCTCATTTATTAAGTAGTCAATCGAAGGGTGCTTTGGATATTGATGTCTTAGTGAATGGCCAAGATATTGCTAACAGCTCTTATCAATTAGTTGATCATGTTAATCAATTAACGGCATACACCACTATAGCCACAAACCCTTATTTGCAAGCTTATAATGCTATTGTTGGAATGAGCAATCCGCAAGATCAAGCAACGTATCAGCAAATTAAAACTTTTATCAGTGTGACGGAACACTTATCGTCCTACAATGTCTTTGACTATAAAGAATATGTTGATTTATTTATCACATTAGCCGAGAAATACAATGCCAAGATGGGTAGCCAGCTTATTGATACACAAAAGCTTGTGACAGCAAGTTTATACACAATTATTCCATCTAAAGATTATATTGTTAGCGCTGATGATGCCATCAGAATTAAGATTACTAACTACTCTTTGCAAAGCGCATTATTAGCTAATATCAACACTTATGACAAAGCCGTTAACTACACAACCAATGAGCTTGCCGATCTTGAGTCCTTATTAGGATACAATAATAGCATTACCAAATATGTAATAGATCCAGATACGAATACGAATCCGAATCCGAATCCGAATACTGATCTAAACCCGAATAATAATATTATTACATTTTCATCAACAGAAGACTTTGGTCAGAATTTTGTTTATTTAAGATCGTCAACAAGTGAACCAGAAAGTTTAGCCGAGGCGCTGAATTATTCATACTATGCCGGATTGTATTCTGTTAGTGGAACAGCCGAGCAGTTAAGCAAAATTTATGTTATTGCAGCCTTTAATGTAGACACTACAGTATCAGGATCGCCCGCTATCGTTGAGTCAGCAGACGGCCTCACATTAACTCTTTCTGGTGATACTAATACTATCAGCGTAGCACAAACACTCGCATCACGATTAACGAATGTCAATTATTTGATGTATAATAACGGACATTTCTATCAGCCCAATACAGGGACAACAGCCCAGTTTGCTCGAAACAACCTCGATAATACATTCGTTCAGGATAATAAAGCTTATTTTATCCCACATCCAGAATCGCCATTGATTGCCTTAAAACGCAATCCAGATGTGACGCCATTTGATTATGGCATTTTAGGATTCTCTGAAGAACACTCAGTATTTTTACCCTTAAAAATACAACCCAATGGCTCGATTATAAATTTTGCTGCAGGTGATGTAACGCTTAATGGGGTCAGTTTAGATTCTTTTAGTTTGAATGCCGATGGAAGTAATATCAGCACAGTACTTCCAAGTATCAAAACACAATTAGCAGCAGCAGGCTCAAGTTTGGGTAGTGAGCCAACTTTCAATCTTCATTTTTATAATAATCCAGCTGTTGATAATGTAGGGTTTAATCAAAATTATCTTGTTTTTTCAAATAATAATAATTTGCCTATCACAGTGGAATTAACAAGTTTAGCGGAGCAATCATTAGGCTTATCATCAACGTATGTTAACGTTGGTATTGGATATCATCATAATAAAGAGTTTGATACATTAGAAGTGATCTACTCATATCCACAAGGCGTCAGAAGCGGATCGTCATTAGATGCGATGCCAGTTTATGACAATGCTCCTAATTTTTATGTGATACCATCCACAATACCATTAAATCTGAATAATGCTCAGTATCTTGTTTACTCTGTTGATGGAACCAATCCGTCCTCATATGACACGACAGTAACAAATTTATTGGCATTTTTCAGAATGCTTGATAAAGATGTTGCGATTCAGAGCTATTCAAATGGATCAGTCATTTTCAATTTTACTCAGACAAAGCAGATCATTGAAAGTAAACTGCAAACGCTTTCTAATGGTAGTTATGCAGCAGTAACATTGAGCGGCACGAGTTCTCATCCATCGCTCACAGTTAATCTTGCCTCAAGTCCGCAGTACGCATTCGATATTAAACAAGATATCACACCATTGACGGTCAATAGTATATTTGAACCGATTGCCGGTGATTATATTGTTAATATGTTTGGGCTGACCGTTATTAATAATTTAGCGCTCTTTAATCATACGGGAACACTCATCAGTCTCCTACAACCAAGCATGATTTCAGCTGCTAATTTGAATTATCTTGATACTGATAGTGACAAGTATACTTTAGATATTAATTCAAAAATAGATTACATTCATTCTCCTTATTATCAAAAAACGGATAATACGCAAACTGTTGGCTCTGTTGGCTCTACTAATACACTAGACACAATTCTGACTACAAAGATTAAACCTGCGTATAATCAGATGACAGGTATTGACAGCACGCCACTAGCTATAACAAGGAGTGGTGATAATTTAGTTTTAGATGGTGGGTATTCATCGACATCGTTAATCACCGAAGCAACAGCCTCTTCTTATCTCTATAATGGTAGTATCAGCCCTGATATTACCCTTGTTGCTTCTCGTAATCAGTACGGTCAATGGTTCTACAAAGATACGACACAACCAATCGAGTCAGCTGATATTTTACTCAAAACATCATCAGCAACTCCAAGCGCATTATCAGCATTATTCGGAGTTGCAACAGCGAATGTTAGCATTAATGGCTCAACAGTCACTGTCAGCGGGCCGAGCAATAACATTTACTATAATGGAGTTGTATTATCCTCGAGTAATACATTGCCCTCTACTTATACTTATAGTGCATCAGGTGTTTTAACCTTTAATACCGCTCAACTCGGTAATTTCTCTGCAGCATTACCCGGCTCTGTTTCTACATTAAACGATCATTACAAAGTTTCTTGGATTAATGGCAGTACAAGCTACAGCACAATAAGTGTGACTGAGTCTTCAGATTATTTGCATCATTTTCAAAATACAAATCTTCCATCCGGCCTGATTTGGAGTCTTAAACTTAAAGATGATCAGAATGGAGTCTTACCGAGTTTTACCCAAGGCAAAGGTGGAGGGTTTGATGGCTCTCAAACAGTTGCTTTTGAATTAAATACTTCTGGGATGAATGCAACACCTTATTATCGTGAAAATCTTTGGGCACATCATAATAAAGTGCTTATAAGCAATGAAACATCAAATCAGCCCTTATTAACAGATCTCAATTATGAGAATTATTTATTTAACAATACAATACAACCAGATATTCTGTTGAAGCAAAGTGCCTCTGGAAACTGGTTTTATGCCCCTAATGGTTGGAGTACGCTTTCTAATCCAACAGTCAGTGTTTCATTGAAGGGTACGACGAGCTTAACAACATTATCATCAGACAATAAAAAATCGTTTTTTGGGACAGTCCTCACTCCATCGGTCGACTCTAGTAATGCAACAACAGTCAATTATTTGACTAATTCCACAGCAAGATTGAGCTATAAAAATACGGGATTAAATAATGTTGACGGGTCGTTCATTATGAATGCGTATCCAACCGCTCAAATATCAGCCACTACTCCTGTGAGCGGGCAAAATAGCTATAATTTTGCTCAGAAATTATCTGCTGATATCTTGCTGATTCCAACAAATCAAGCAACACAATGGTTTGTTGCAGGAAATTGGAACACTGTGCCTACATCAAATAATAATGTTACTTATGTTTATAAATTAGTAGCCACTCCTAATTACACATCAAATACTACCGCATTGACAACATTATTTAATAGCAGTGCAACAACAATAAGCTCAAATGTTAACAATACTATAGATACAACTATTTTTAATAGTTTAACTGACTCTGTTACGACAAATGGCACATTGGTCAGCATTCATTATGCCCCATCAACAGTACTCCCTAATTTATTTTACGGCGCAGCAACGATGGCAACAACTGCCGGGTTTAATGTTGGACCAAGTAGTAATCCAATTTCAGCTCTTGATAAATTTGGAACAGTATCTCCAGATATACTGCTGCAAAAAAGTAATACTGGCTATGGTACATGGTATTACAATCCCAATACAGGCTCATCGAGTTGGGCGAATATTGCTAATGGAAGCCAAACTGTCACATTGTCACTGACATCTTCAGCGACAACAGCGGCTAATCAGGAAACAGCTATTAAAGCTTTATACAATAATGGAACAGCTTTAGGCTCTATCGTTAACCAAGTCACTTTTAATGCTGACAAGAGTGTTACGCTTAATATTGGTTCTAATTCAGCACCAACGAATACAACTTATTCGGGGACTCAAACTGAAGGCGGAAGTGGCAGTGCTAAGACTCTTACATTAGGAAGCAGTACAGAGCCCTTCGATATTACAAAGCTATCAACATCGATCAGTGCTGTATTGAGCACAAATGCCAACAACCGTCTTACTATCAAATCGAGCGATCAGACAATAACGTACGCTACCAGTGATATGACTGCAGATAAGCAATTGCAACATTTTACAAAAGACAGTGCAGTTGATAACACACTTAATCTTTCTAGCTCAATCCCCGTGTCTTCTTTGACCGCATATTACAATACTGGTGCTAGCGATCTGACTTACACCGCGCAAAACGTTGGATTTGATATTATTAACTCAGGATTGTATACCCATACTCTTTATACAAGTAATGGTGCGTTATATACGGCTCAAAACGATCCTAATAATGTCTACACAGTCATTACAAGCAGCCTTGTGCCCAATGCAAAAACCTTGGTGTATACGACAAGCACAACAGTTTTTGATCCGACATTAGTATCACGACAGCTATCTAATCTATCCTTAGTAACGACAACCAGCGGTTATGGTATTGAAGATCAGTCAGGTCATATGATTGCCTATACTGATACAGCGCAGCTATCACCTTTACAACATTTTATAACAGGTATTTCTGGTCTTAGCGGTCAAACAAGTTTAAACGGCACATCTGCTTATACGCAAAACACAGCGACAGCTAACACAGCCTTTAGCCAAGGAAACTCTCGTGTTGCTTTTGAAATCCTCAATAGCAATAAGAGTTATAATGATTATCTCTATGCATCAGCTGTTGTTCTAAAACAAATGAGCAGCACAACACCAACGTTATCCGGTGATATCGTTTTAACAGAGACAGCTAATAAAACGTCATGGTTCTATGCACCAAAATGGAGCGATGTTAATCCTGCTGTGCAAGATCTCAATCTCTCTCTTTCGAGCAATCCAGATTATATTAACAATAATACCGCGTTGACTACTGTGTTTGCTAATACTGGTAGCGTTGGAACAGCGACATCTATAGATACCAGCATCTTTAAGAGTTCTTCTGATTCGATCACAAAAAATGGGACTATTGTAGCGGTTCACTATGGCAGCACTAAACCAAACTTATCTTATGGCTCGACACCATTATCAACAGACACTAGTGGCTTTACTGTGGGCCCAAATAAAACCGCTATAAATACGAATTATACCTTCGGAACGATATTCCCTGATATTTATCTGAAAAACGAGACTGATGGTTTTGGCCAATGGTTTTATAGCACTGCGAATTGGTCTACAGCATTAGCAACTTCTATTGAGGTTAAACAAACTCCTTCTGGAGGTGCGACTTCAACATTGACAGGAGTCACTCTGAGTTCAATTGTTTCTGGTGGTAAAACATACCTGACTTTATTAAACAGTAGTGGCACACGGATTGCTCAAAGTGATATGACTATCAATGAGCATTTACAACACTTTACCCCGACTATTTCAGGTAACACACTTTCTATTAAGATGATGAATGGTTCAACTCCGATAGCAGCTTATACTACCCAACCTGCTGCAGGTTCGTATACACTACCAGCGTCTCTTTATACATCAGGCCAATCTGTTGGTTTTGATGTGATTGGTACTACTAGTGGTAGTAGTCCTACTCCCACATATACGCGCACTCTCTTTACTATCAGCAGTGGCACAGAAGAAATTTATACGGCTAAAACAGATGATAATAATCTTTACTCCGTCATCACAACAACAGCAGCAACTAATGCATCAACCTTAGTTTATAGCACTAACAGCTTCGATCCGATGTTGCTTACAAGACAAGTTTCTGGTCTGTCCTTAAGCTCAACGAGCAGTGGTTATCAATTAACCAACAGTGGATTTGTGTATGCATCAACAGATACTCCATTACGTTCTGGATTGCAACATTTTAATGGACTGAATGGCCTTAAAGCTGCTTTTACTTTATCGAGTTCATTGGCAGCACCTGTCTATCGTTTTGAACCGAATATAGCATCATCATCTGTGGCGTTTACACCAACGAGTAGTGTTGCGTTTATGATACAAAATGCAGATAACACATATAACAATTACTTATATGCCCCTCTTTTAAGCCAAGCAAGTAACGGCGATCTTTCAATTTATCAGACACAAACATTAACAAGCACACCGATAGTAACAACAACGCTGATCGCCGAACAAAATAAGCTTGCTGATATGACTTCCTCTTTAGCTGGAGTAAGATTAGGCAGAGATAGTAATGGAAATTATCGTCTTATTGATGGGCTAGGATATATTATTGCAAGCTCTCAAAGCGATGCCGCATCAGTGCTGCAAAATATCACAACAACTCTTGATGCTTCACTTAAATACGAAGCCAGCATTACGGGCACTCAAGTTTATCAACAGTTCGATCCGTATATTCTTTATGTGAAAGAATCAGGACAAAATCTTGCTTTTGATACTCTTTTAACTAATGGACTTTATCAAACACAACTTTTTATTGATGGACAGGGCACAACTGGCACATCAGAGCTTTTTACTGATAATCCGGCAAGTTTTACAACTCCTCAAATCACCGCTGATCATCTAGAAAGATATATTTTTGGTGATATCGTAACACCCGATGTTGTCTTGTTAGCGGCACCGGTTGGCCCTTGGTCTTATTCGAATAGTTGGAGCACATTAGCCAATGCTCCAGCCAAGGTCGGATTCCAACCCTTTAATCTGACGAATCCATCATTAACTTTTACACAAGCATTAAATAACGCTTTAGAAGCAACAACTTATACCTCAAGACAAGATGCTGATAATAACATCACATCAAGTTTTGGATTGAATGCTGATGGAACCATAGCCATTCCTTCAAGTTTGCTCTACAATGGTGCCGCTTTTTCTTCTGCTCAATCGAACAAAACAACGTATGTCATAGGTCAGGTTTTGACTTTTCATACAAGTGTGATGGCTAATTTTGGATTAACACCAATGACGGTGTCCGATCCCACTTCCGTAAAAACATTAAAAGATTATTTAGAGAGACACTTCCCTTCTACACTAGTGTCCGTTGGCCTAGATGGTGTTATTAATTTATATTTTAATGGTGTTCCGCCAACAAACTTTAAAAATAATGGTAACTTGCTTTTTGTTGGAACAACATCCGCTCATCCTGATTACACATTAACTGATCTTCAGTTAACAATTCCAAAAGTAAACGCCCATAATGTTGTTGTGACCGTGAACAATGCTAAGCTAAAATTAAGCGGATCGAACTATCAAGTTGTTGATGCTTCAAATAGTGTGATTTTGCAAGCTGATACCTACACTGCAGGGACGATTAAGCATTTCAGCACGCAGCCTACAAAATATCAAGGATTGGGCGTAGCGCTTCATATCGATCAAACTGACTCATTCATAGAGCCTAATAATGAATATAGTAGTACTTCACAGCAAACAATAGCTTATGAAGTCAAGCATAATGGAATTTATCAAGATTATTTATATGCACCATCAGGTAGCACAATTAAATACAGCACATTATCTCTCGAGAAGTATGTGTATGATGTGCTTAATAGCAATGCGCAAGCACTAGCAAATAATCAGGCCAGCCCATTTACCGCTGTCACAAATTTGCCATTAATTACTTATACTAGCGGTAGTGGGTCACAAGCAGCGATTAGCGATCAGACAGCTGATAGCTACTTGTTTGGCAATGTTATTAATCCTGATATTGTTTTAAAGAGTGCTAGCCCAACAAATGGCGGACAATGGTTATATCCTAATACGACAGCGTTAACAAATAATAGTAATGTTGCTCTTGTTCTCAGCGCAAGTGAAAATTTTCAAATCACATCAAATAATTTACAACAAATGTTCGGGGCAACGAGAGCTAGTGTTAATAATGGCGTGATCAGCTTGGTGTATAATGGCTCATCATTACCATCAATTCTTTATTATGATAGCAATGGATTTAGTGTTCTTGGATCATTAACACCCATTAATGCTACGGCTACTGATTATAGTGTAATGACCTCAGATAACTTCACAACACTGAGTTTTCCTCAACGAATCTTGGGTAATTTTGGCGTTAAAGCAACAAGTTACAAATTAACTTCAAAGGCAGAACCCAATAATCCTGCAGACTCTCGCTATGTCATTACCAGCTTTGACGGCGCGGTTGATAAGTTAATATCCATGATGGATACAAAAGCGCCATTACAATTGTTTGTACCTGTTAATGAACTCCAGATCCCAGGGCTTAATTATGCCATTATTTTAACCAATCAACCAACAATACCAGTTTATAATCAATATTCATCACACGTTTATACTGGTCATGAAACAGTTGCTTTTGAAACGTATGCAAGTTCCAGTTATACCCAAAACTTATATGTTCCCGATCAAAGTGTGATTCATTATAAAGAAGGCTTGCCTGTTAATAATACGTTGACAACACCTTTAACAGCTAAAGATATTATTTCTGAAAACGATCGTTATTTTGTTGTGAATTTAAACGATCGTATTGATTATATATATGATTTGAAACTTAATGGCGAGAATTTACCCATAGAATTCCGTTATGCTCTACCTTATGGTACAGGAACTGATAATACCGCTTTAATTGCTTCTGGCGTCAATGCAGCAGTACCTTCACAGATTATTTACGCTGTTATTGGCTCTCCGGTTGTCAATTCTAATTATGTCCTTAAGTTTTTAAGCACACTTGATCCAACAGCGACGCTGGCCGAAACTAGATTAATGGATGGAACCGTTAATTATACAGTAACGACAGCACACAGCGAGTTGTACGCTTTAATCGATTCAACAAACAGTTTGTCTGAACCAACGTTAACAACACTTGATTCAACGCGTCATTCATTTGTGATTAATAGCTCTTTATTGAACACATTAGCTGTTGACACAACGTTATTATCCCATGCTAATAATAACAGTGGCTGGGTCAGTATTGATGGCACTAATAATCAAAAAGATTTATATTTGCCTGGCTTCAACGGCGCTAATATCGCCATGCATTTTGTGACATCGATGGATGCAGGTGGTTCTGTTAGTGAAGAACAAATACCAAAAATACTTCTTGCTTTTGATAAGTCAGACTATATTAGCCCATTAAACCTAGAAGTGATGATGGGGCATCTGTATAACGATAATACCGGTGTTGCTCATAGTGCTTTTGTTTACGATTCAACACAAACCTATACTGGTTCATCCATCAGCTATATGGCTGAGCTGAATGCTGAGCTTCCAGCCTTAACAGCCGGCACAACAGTAAAAGTTGCAGTCGATCTTCCGGTAGTTGATGCGAGCACGGTTTGGACTGTTACGTATAAAATTGATGTTGATAACAATCCAGAAAGTGTTTATTCAGATTATATTACCATTCCTAGCAATCAGAGAAGTTCTCTTGGCTATTCTAACGC
Source organism: bacterium (assembly GCA_009927065.1). Classification (GTDB taxonomy): domain Bacteria; phylum Pseudomonadota; class Gammaproteobacteria; order Berkiellales; family Berkiellaceae; genus LLD-282. The sequence goes on from RFNU01000098.1 coordinate 15,320, forward strand.
TACTGGTCAATTTTATAAAACATACGTTTTTGATTTGCCTGTTATTGCGAATGGAGTGCAGCAACCACAGCAGCATGTTTTCATGCAATACGCTATTAATGCTGGATCTATTAGTGGACTTTCTAGTTCGCAAAAATCAGCGTTATTTACACCGATTGATGTTCGCATTATTTCAACATTAAATGATGCTATTCATGTGACGCCTGTGCATAAAAACAGCGGATACTTAACAATACTTCAAAATCAGAGTTATATTGAAGAAAATATTCTCAGCGATAGCCTGATCAATTCATCTCAAACTGTTATTAGAAGTGATGCTACTATTACGATTATTAACAATCCTCAAGATTCAGTGATCGCTGTTCCCGGTGGGATTATTATTCCAAGTTCATCTAGTAGCAATCAAGTCAATGGCTTTACTAATCCAACGCTTCCAGCCAATACTAGCAGTACGATTGATCCTAATGAAGCAATTCAGCTTGATTTAAGTGGTGCATTAATCCCAGCTCCAAATACTCAGCTGTTGAATCCGACAAATGATTCATTAAGCGATAATAATAATCCAGTAGCTAATGCTTCAACAATCTTTACCAATCCGGATGGATTGCAATTAGTCATTTTAAAACCCAATACAACATCTATTAATACTACCAATAGCGATGTTCAGGGTTCATTGCTTCCTGGTCAAGGTATAGTATTTCCTACGGCAAGTAATGTTAATGTGTCAGGGCCGTCAACCACTCTCAGTTTATCTGAAGGTGGCGTCGTTACCACGTATAATTCAGATGGCTCAAGTTCAACCCAAACCATTCCTCCTGGTGGATCGGTAACAACACCTCAGAACGGTACAACATCTATCGCTGTGCCTGCTAATAGCACTATAACAAATACTTCAAACAATCCGATATCTTACGCTACAAATAATTATGGTAATGCAACAACAGGCACTACCACAGACGGTAGTGGTAGCGCTGCTAGCAATACAACCTCTGTTGTTATCCCCAATACGACACCAGTCATCGTTACAGACGGCGGGACTATTACTAATCAAACAACGTATACAACTCAATACTTGTTACCAGATGGCGGCCAAAAGACTTCTACAGATGGGACTGTCACAACGATAGCGTCAGGAGATACTGTAACACTTGCACCAGGAGAAAAAGTGACATTACCGCCTGGCAGCAGTATTCAAGGGACAATTCCTACCATTGTGCTCAATACTGGCGCGACATCGTTGGCAATACCTACGAATTTATCTAGTGGCGAAAATGTTTTTTTCCCGCAAGGCGGCCAAGTCGTTTTTTCCGTTACGGCACCAGTAACATTGCCCGTTGGTAGTAGTATTTTAACCACAAATAGCGATGGATCTCAAACATCAACGACACCAAATGGAACTGGGACAACAACAGTTAATGCTGGGAGCATTGTGACGATTCCTGCAGGAGGAACATTAACAAATGGTAGTACATCTCAATCAGTAGTCATAGAGCCGCCGAGTTCATCTCAAGGAACACAAACAGTTCCTGTAACGGCTACAACTACTGTTCCTCAAGGAACATCAATGATGTTCACCGAGGGTTCACAGGTAACCCTGCCTACAGGAACAATTGGAACTGTAACCAAACCTGATGGAACATCAACGCAAGCTACTGGAACATTGAATGTTAATTCTGGTGATACACTTTCATTCAATAATTCAGCAGGAACGTTTACATTATCAAATCCACAGCCGGTGGTGATCAGCAGTGGCATGTATACATTGCCAGCTAACGGGTCTATAATCCTTCCAGCGCCAGGCTCAGTAACTTTTACAAAAGAATCAACCATAACGCTACCAGCAGGAGCCTCGGCGCAATTAACGCCTTCAAATGGAGGTGGTTCTTCTTCTGTTTTCGGCGCTGTTACTATCCATCCTGGCGATACACTCACTTTCAGTTCGCCTGGCAGTAGTTTTACAAGTTCAACAACGCAGCCTATTGGATTAAATGAACAGCCATCATCCATCACCGCTAATACACCAGTAACACTACCTTCAGGAGGGGCAGTTACATTTACAAGCCCGAGCACGATTACTTTACCTGCTGCACAAACAGTTAATTATATTCCAGCAGGCTCAACGACATCAACAACTAAAACGGGTGGAACAATAAGTGTTGCCCCAGGAGACACCCTCTCTTTTAGCCCTGGTAGTTCATATATGAGCTCGACAACCCAGCAAGTAACGACCAATTCAGGTGACACAACATTAAGCATACCTGCCAATAGTTCTACGACATTACCCTCTGCTGGCCCTGTTGTCTTTACTGCAGCCTCTACAATAACATTACCCACTAATCAAAACGCGACATTAATACCTGCTAACGGTGGGACGCCAGTTGTGCAGACAGGTGGTTCCTTTCCAGTTCAAGCAGGCGATGTGTTGGATTTTGGTAATACTCCGGGAACGTTGACAAGCTCAGTAGCCCAACCTGTCACTTTTGGTGGAGCAACTATTGTGCTGCCCAATCCTCAGCTCACATTACCTTCGGCTGGAACTGTGACGATATCTCAGCCAGGACAAGTGACTATTCCAGCAGGAACAACTGTCAGCGTCATATCTGGCCAATCAGCACCAGTAACACCAACAACAAATACATTTACTGTCAATCCTGGTGACAAACTTGTCTTTGGTGGAGCCAATAGTACTTTTAGTACATCTACACCCCAATCAGTGTTGTTTAATCCCACAACAACTATTCCTGCTAATACAACAACATCTGTTACTGGTGGAAGTACAATGGAGGTGCTAGGGACTGGTGCTACTACAATTTCTCTTCCTGCAGGTACTACGGTGATTCGTGCAAATGGATCTCGTGATTATACCACGGCGACGACCGGTACCATTAATTTATCACCCAAGGATCAAGTTGTTTTTCCACAAGACACTTTAATCACATCAACAATTGACCTACCTGTTGTGATTACGGGAGGATCGTCTTCACCCTCAGTTATGCAGCCAATAACCACAAACACACCTATTACATACCCCAACTCTGGCACTGCTGCTATTACAACACCAGGCAGCTATACTTTTTCACAAGGCGCTATTATTGTTTCGACTAATTCAGCAGGCCAGAATGAAAGTATTACTGTTCCTCCTGGGGGGGAGAGTGTTGTCAATCCCGGCGATGTAGTGCAATTGCCAGCTGGGGGAAGCATTCAGTTGAATGCTCCAACAGCGACTATTGATGCTGCATCAACAAATGCAACACCAACACCAACACCAACACCAACACTAGTACCTGCACCTGCCCCTAATTACAGTTATTCCTGGACCACAATTAATAATTCAGGTGCAAGCGGCTCAACCTCTAGCTCTACAGGTGCAAGCGGCTCGACCTCTAGCCCTACAGGTTCAAGCGACTCAAGCTCTAGCCCTACAGGTTCA
>RFNU01000198.1 GCA_009927065.1 bacterium
GACCAAGAATCGGACCAAGAACCCGACCAAGAATTGCTCCCCAAAGAAATTACTTCTGTTACTACTGAATCTTTAGATCAGAAACCAACGATACCTATCTTAGACAATATCATGAAAACAAATATCCCAGAACAAGATCTTTTATATCCAACATTAGACGATCCAAATTTTCAAGTCGCCCTTGCAAAACATAAAGAATTTAATGACACCAAATATGACGGAAAACTATATGATTTCAAAGAACAAGCCGAAGTTCTCTGTAATGCTAGTTTTGAATTAATGCCACATCAAATCTTTGTGAAAAACTTTCTATCGAATCAAACCCCATATAACAGTTTATTATTATACGCTGGATTAGGAACAGGAAAAACCTGCGCAGCAATTGGAGTTGCGGAAGAAGCGAGAACCATAATGAAACAATCCGGAATGACAAAATCTATATTCATCATTGCTTCCCCAAATGTACAAGACAATTTTCGTCTTCAACTTTTTGATGAAACGAAATTGCGATATGAAAATGGTATATGGAATATAAGGTCGTGTGTTGGCGAAGCCCTTTTGAATGAAACAAATCCAACTTATTATAAAAATATGTCAAAAGAACGCGTAATCAACCAAATAAAAGCTATTATAAATGAACATTATGTATTTATGGGTTATACACAATTTGCCAATTATATATCTGATTCTATTGAACCTCGCGGTATTGGGTATTCCAAAGACGAAAAAAACAGAATCAAAATAAAAAAAATACGCGCCGTATTTAATAACAGACTTATTATTATAGATGAGGTCCATAATATTCGTATTACGCGTGAGAACAAAAACAAAAAAACCGCAGAATTATTAATGCAAGTTGCGCGATATGCCAATAATATGCGAATGTTATTATTATCCGCTACACCTATGTACAATTCGCACGAAGAAATTATATGGCTTACAAATTTAATGAATTTAAATGATAAACGCGCGCCTATTAGAATATCGGATGTATTTGATAAAAAAGGTGAATTTGTAAAAATTGGAGGAAAGCGCACCGAAAATGGCCGGGATTTATTAGTTCGTAAATTAACTGGATATGTATCGTATATTCGTGGCGAGAACCCATATTCTTTTCCATTTCGTGTATTTCCAGAAGAAACTGGATTTCGAGAACCCGATCGTCCGTATCCAATACTACAAATGAATAATAAACCTATTGATCCTTCTCAGACATTGAAATATATACCTATTGTATTGAATCCTATAGGCGAATTTCAGAAACTAGCGTACGAATTTATCATTCGTCATACTTTTGATGAAAATATTGCGTTCTCAAAAGAGTCGCCCAATAACTCATCTCTAGGTGGCGGTGGCGACGGCGACGGCGACGGCGGCGACGGTGGCGGTGGAGATGAAGATGATATAGAAACCGCGATCAAAATGGACACATATAGATATACACAATTACAACGACCCTTAGAAGCCCTTAATATTGTATATCCTACCCAACAAGATAAAATAGCCGAACCAGATATAACTCCGGAAGAGAGAGAACTTGCCATATCAAAAATGCTGGGTTCTGAAGGTCTAGAAAGTTTGATGACCTATAAAGAACATACTAAAGATTATCATCTCAAATACAATTATGAATATAAAACTATGGAATATGGTCGAATTTTTGCACCTACTGAAATTGGCAAATATAGTTCAAAAATTGCAAATATATGTTCTCATATAAGAAACTCGGAAGGTATTGTTCTCGTATATTCTCAATGGATTGATGGCGGTATTGTTCCCATGGCTCTCGCGTTAGAAGAAATGGGATTTACCCGGTATGGAACAGAAAAATATACGCGCCCTCTTTTTAAAACTCCTCCTACAGAACCTATAGATTCACTTACGATGAAATCAAAATCAGAGGTTGCTATGGGGGGTTCTCCCACCGAAGCAACAGACGATTATTCGGAAAAAACAGAACCAAAAACCCGATTTCGCCAAGCAAAATATCTTATTATTACTGGAGAATCAGCATTTTCACCGAATAATATAGAAGACATTAAATATCTAAATCAACCAAAAAACAATTCGGGTGAATTTGTAAAAGTAGTTCTCATTTCCAAAGCGGCAGCTGAAGGAATAGATTTCAAAAATATTCGCCAAATTCATGTAATGGAACCCTGGTTTAATATGAATCGTATAGAACAAATTATTGGTCGAGGTGTGCGTAATCTCAGTCATTGTAGTCTACCTTTTGAAAAACGCAATGTAGAAATATTCCTCCACGCCACAATTTTAACACCAGATACGGGTACATCTAAAGAAACCACGGATTTATATATATATCGTCTCGCGGAAAAAAAGGCAGTCAAGATTGGCAATATAAGTCGACTATTAAAAGAAACCGCAATAGATTGTATATTAAATATTGCACAAACAAATTATTCTGCGGATAAAATTGCGGCATTAACACAAAACACCAAGGTACAAATACAAACATCAAGTGGGAGAACAATAGAATATATTGTTGGCGATAAACCATATACGGATATATGCGATTATAAAGATAATTGCAATTTTACATGTTCTCCTGGACTCCCAGACGGACAAACTGAAATACCCGAAACCGAGATAATAAGATCCACATATAATGAAGTATTTTTACGAGCAAATCAAGACCGTATTATAAAAAGAATAAGAGAACTTTTCAAAGATATTCCTGGGCAACATATGGGGCGGGTTTTTTATCATATTGATGAACTTATACCGGCAATTAATATAGTAAAAGAATATCCTATAGAACAAATTTATAGTTCTCTTACTTATTTAATTGATAACAAACACGAATATTTAATTGATCGATATGGTCGTAAAGGTAATTTAATAAATCATGGAGAATATTATATATTTCAACCGATTGAAATTACGGATGAACATGTGTCTATTTATGAGCGCAGTCGCCCGGTCGATTTTAAACAAAATTCTGTTATCGTAGAATTACCTTCTTCTGGTGAAAAAATACCTCAGCCGGATGATTTGGAGAACACGGCGTCGGAAAACGCGATAGAACCAGACAAAGAAAGGTTGGAAGACATTCGGCCGCAAGTTGGCGAGAGGTCGGAGATGCGAAGCATAGGAGCCCCGACGCAATATGACGGAGATGCAAAGCATCGGAGACATATTGTTGTATTTGAAAATCTATATAATCAATTAAAACAAAATTATCGTGATTCATTTTCTATATACGACTATGGGGTCGAAGAATTCGCCGAAAAAAAGAAACAAAAAACAATGGCAGAACGAAATTGGTACAAAAACCTGTCTATTTTGCTGCCTCATTTACAAAAATCGCACGGAATTACTCAAGAATTGGTAGAAAAATATACAGTAGATCATATGATTGATGAAATATCTGTTCGAGAAAAACTTGTATTGTTAAATACGATATATAGCAAAACTCGAAATTGGACTCCTATAGAAAAATTTGATATGTTATTAAAAGAATATTTTAATGATCGTATGGTAGTATCCGATCGCGGCGGTATTATAGGTATTACATTTACTCCTGATAACAAAACTCCTACTGTGTATATACAAAATACACAAGGAATATGGACACCTGCAGAATTTACAGACGCCTCGGCAATTATTCGTTCTCAACAATATAGTAAAAAAATGGTATTTAATAAATCGCAATTAAATAAAATAATAGGATTCATGTCTTGGGTAGATAGTCAAAATGAATATGTATTTAAAATTCGCGATGTAACTGATTCTGTAAATAAACGAGGTGCAAGAGCAGCACAAGCGACTGCCAAAGATATTATTACTCGTATAAATAGTTTATTGGGAAAACAATATTATACTATTGAAAATGTAAAGGAATTTTTGGGAGAAGGCAAAAACCGTTTAGTAGTTATTGTAGAAATCTTGTTTCGACATTATCAAGAGAACCTACACGATGGAAAAATCTGGTTTTTATCAAACGAACAAGTTCTCATTAATGGTATATTGAATTGGACGCGCAATTAGTTTCCGACCGGTCGACAATAAATAATAAAATTGAAAACAAATGAAATATAATATTATAATACTATAATAATACTATATTGCTTATATTTGATCCATTACATAATATGAATAATATGAATTCTAAACGCGCAACTTTGATATCAAAACCTAAAATATATGGTGTATATATCGACTCTCTATTAACTAAAAAAGTAGTTCTCACAATTACAGAAATTGGAAAAAATATAAAAGAAAATTTGCAGAAAAAACTGGCTAATTTAATGGAAGGTAAATGTATTGAAGAAGGATTTATCCGTCCTGGTTCTATTAATATAGTAAATTATTCTTGTGGTCAAATAGATCGCGAATATATAAGTTTTCAAACTGTATTTTCATGCAAAATATGTCATCCTGTAGAGGGTATGTTAATAGAGTGTATTGTGAAAACAATTACAAAAGCGGGGATTCATGCAGAAGTAATAGATAATGATACTATACCTATTACTGTATTTGTGGCGCGTGACCATCATACTACAGATAAGAATTTTCAGTATATAAAAGAAAATGTAAAGATTTTAGTAAAAATAATAGGAATGCGATACGAATTAAATGATCCATATATTTGTGTAATTGGCAAACTAATGAAGAATGATATAGAATCACAAAAACTTGCTGATGGAACCGGAGTTCGTACCGCTGCTAACATTCGCGCAAATCCAATGCCAAAACCAGGTTCTCGATCTTTTGCCGGAGGCGACGGCAGCAGCGACGACAACAGCGACGACGGCAGCAGAGACGGCGAAGACGACTGATCGGAAGAAGTGGATCACAAAACATTCCAAAACAAAAAAGTATTTATAG
>RFNU01000082.1 GCA_009927065.1 bacterium
ATCTTAAGCTCATATTCTCTTTTGTAGAAGGGATGATCGTATCAATATGCCATGTCAGACAGCAACGCTCTAAGATACCCAAATCATTCTGTTTAGAGGTTGTTGTAAAAACAAGATAAAAACGACTTTCTACTCTTGCGAGTAAATGACTGATGATCGCTTGTTGTTCCACCGATAATAACTCTGCTTGTTCGATAATAATCCATTGAGAGGCTACGCTCTCATTTTGGATAAGAACTATGAGATGATCGTAAAGATGATCTTGTTGTATTTTAGCAATATCAATAAAAAACGCCCCATTTTTATGATTTTTGATGAAATTGATATCATCTTGATTTGATCTCAGAAGTAAGCAGCATGATTGTTTTTGCACCTCTAAAGTAGACAAGAGCTTTAGAAATTCTTCTTTATTACTGCGCATAGATAATTTCAGTTACCTTCTCAAAAATGGTATGGGCTAAAAGATCAGCTTGTATACAAGCATCAAGGACATGAACTCTTTTAGGATCGTTGTTAGCTATTTCCAAATACCCGTTACGTACATTGATAAAAAATGGATTATGCTCCCTCTCTATTCTATCAAAAAAAATTCGATTTTTAATCCTTTCTCTTGAAACTTCAAGAGGAGCATCAAGTAAGAAAGTGATTGATGGTGTTAAATCTAAATTGAGTTCGCGATGGAGCCTTTCTATAAGCTCGACAGACAACCCTCGACCATATCCTTGATAAGCCAAAGAGGCATCAATAAATCTATCGACAATAACAATATCACCTTGGGCAAGTTTTGGCCGAATGACTGTTTGTAAATGATGCCGCCGAGCAGCTAATAACAAACAAAGCTCTGTTTGTGCATCTAATGGATGAGCATATTCTTGGAGTAAACAAGCCCTTAAACGATCACCAAAATCAGTGCCGCCAGGCTCCCTTGTTAAGTAACATGGCAGACCTTGAGCAGTTAAAGCATCTTTTAAGAGTTGAGTTTGAGTGCTTTTACCAACACCTTCTATTCCTTCAAATGTTACTAACAGCCCTGTATCACATCGTTTTTTTAGCATTAACATGTTCCTTAAACTCTTTTGAACACCGCAACTTACCGTCCCTATCAGTAAGGAAAAAAAGATAATCTGTTGAAGCGGGGTAAACCGCTGCTATCATAGCATGTTGAGAGGGGTATGCGATAGGTGTTGGAGGCAGTCCCGGATAGCGATAGGTATTATGAGGGTGCATGACCCAAAGTTCTTTAAGAGATATTTTTTTCGGATGATCAGATAAGCCATAGCAAACAGTAGCATCTGACTGTAAATACATACCCTTTTTTAGTCTATTATGAAAAACACTACTAATTATTTTATAATCATCGATGTTATCACCCTCTCTTTCGATGATGGAGGCTAATGTTAAAATGCTCAAAGGGGTTTGTAAGAACGTCTCATCACTATAAAGGTTAGCTAAGCGTTGTTTTTGTTCCGCTGCAGCTAAATGTAAAATCTCTTGGTCGGTAATGCCAGGTTTGAAAAAGTAAGTGTCAGCGGCAAAAATCCCTTCTAACGTTGACGAATCGAGGGATTGCGCTAATTCTTGAATGTCTTTATCGTTCTTAATAGTGTGTTTTATATGATTATTTTTATTAAGAGCAAGCAAAAGTTTGTGCCAAGTCCAACTGGATTGTATAGTAAATTTCTCTAGCTCTGTTATTCCTTTTGTTAACTTATCAAGAAATTGTTTTGGTGTTGTTGTCGTATCTATTAAATAATAGCCAGCCTGCGCACTTTCAGTGGTTAAAATCATTTTCCAATAGAAATAAGATGGACGGTCTAATGTTATTGATGCAAGAGCGTTATTAGCTATTGCAGAAAGACTTTGCCCTTGATGAACAACAAATTTTTGTGATGAATCGACTGTAATGGGTGTATTCCAGAAGTGCAGCCAATCATAAAGAAAGATTAGGGTGCATACACTTAAAAGCAATAAAGTTTTTATAAAAAAAAACTGTATTTTTCGCTTCATAGTCACTCTCGGTCAACCAGCTCTATGTTAACTGTAGTTACTAAATCTGATCGCGATCAAATTTTCTTGAAAATCAAAGACCCATTTGTTCCGCCGAATCCAAAAGAATTGCTCAGCACAATATTTAAAGTAGCTTTAATTGATTTGATTGGTGTGAGTTGTAAATCTGCACAAGCAGGTTCAGGATGCTCCAGATTGATTGTAGGCGGCACAAAACCCTCAATGAGGCTCATGATGCAGATAGCGGCTTCCAAAGCACCTGCAGCCCCTAAAAGATGTCCTGTCATTGATTTTGTTGATGATATATGCAGTTGTGAGGCATGATCCCCAAAAACTCGACGGATAGACTTGATTTCGAGTACATCTCCAATAAGTGTTGAAGTCCCGTGAGCATTAATATAGTCAATGTCTTGAGGTTTAATTTGAGCACGATCAAGCGCTTGTTTCATGGCTTGTGCTGCTCCACGACCTTCAGGATGCGGTTGAGTCATATGATATGCATCAGCTGAGAAAGATCCACTCAGCATTTCAGCAAGAATAGGAGCTCGACGTGCTTTTGCATGTTCATACTCTTCAAGAACTAAAACAGCGGAACCATCGCCTAACACAAAGCCATCACGATGCTGATCCCAAGGTCTAGATGCTGCTGAGGGTTGATCATTACGAGTTGAAAGAGCTTTAGCTGCCGCAAAACCTGCGATTCCTAAAGGACACGAAGCTTTTTCAGCACCACCTGCGAGCATCACATCAGCATAACCTAATTGAATCATATCAAATGCTTGAGCAATAGCATGGGTTCCAGTGCTGCATGCTGTCGCAGTGGCCAGGTTGGGGCCTTGGAAACCAAAACGAATAGCTAAGTGACCAGAAATCAAATTAATAATAGTACTTGGAATAAAAAAGGGAGAAATCCAACGAGCACCTTTTGATTGGAGAATGAAATGTTGCTGCTCTATTGTTGATAGCCCGCCTATTCCAGAACCAATAATGATCCCAACCCGTTGAGGATCAAAAGAGGCTTGCAAAAGCAAACTGTTGTTGACAGCTTGAATCCCAGCTTCAATACCATACCATATAAACGGATCTGTTCGTTGCAGAGTTTTTTGATCATAATCAATACTTTGATAATCAAAATTTTTCACACGCGCAGCGATCTTGACTGGTAAGTTAAAACTATCCATATCTTCAATAAGAGATACACCGCTGACTCCATGAAGCAGAGACTCTTTCATTGCATCGTACGATGATCCGATTGGGCTAACCAGGCCCATACCTGTGACAACAACTCTTTTCATCATGTTTAGCATCTAAAGGATTTTAATAAAGAGTATAATCAAATATTTCTTCTCATACGAAAGAATTTGCTGAAAACAACAATCCAACGTTGATATGTTGTTTTCAATAGTATTGACTAGCTATTCACTTTTGATGTTACACAATCAATAATTTGCTGAATATTTTTGAATTTTTCAACTTCATCTTCAGGGATGTTCAGTTCAAATTCTTCTTCTAGAGCCATAATTAATTCAACTTGATCTAAAGAGTCTGCGCCTAAATCATCAACAATATTAGAAGTTGGGGTTATTTTGCTACGATCAATTTTTAAACTGGTAGCAATAATATCATAAACGCGTGACTGAATGGTATTGACTAATTGTTCTTCGCTCATTAAAAATCTCCTTGAGTGTTTGTAAATGAATCTAGCAGAGTTTTTGGTTAATAATCAAGTCAGCTAAACTCAATTTTTATAACAGATTAAAAAAAATGCTCCTTTAAGGTCTTGCACTCCATTTTTACTTAATTTGACTTTTGTATATTATGGATCGAGCATATTGCAAGTTTTCGTTAACGTTAACTGTCTTGAATCGATAAGAATTTGATGTTTTTTGATCGTTCCATCACCAGTTGTAGTTGAACACGACTTGTTGCTAAAAACACTGGTTCGTTATGACTATCAAGAGCAATTTGACTTTGATAATGAGCGATAAAAGCTTCGAGATCGTTTTTATTATCAGCGCTAATCCAATAAGCAATAACATAAGGGCAGCTTGTATATAAGCAAGGCACTTGATATTCAGTTTCAAGGCGATGAGCAACGACATCAAATTGAAGCATGCCAACAGCTCCTAAGATGAGCTCATTACCAATCATTTTTTTAAAGTATTGCGTGGCACCCTCTTGGCTAAGCTGGGTTAATCCATTATTCAATTGTTTGGCTTTTAATGGATCGATAGGTCGAACGGCTTTAAAAATTTCCGGCGCAAAACGAGGTATTCCTTTGAATTTTAAAGAAGAATTTTTCTTTTCACAGAAAGTATCCCCAATAGCAATGCTTCCATGATTAATTAAGCCAATAATATCGCCTGGATATGCTTCTTCAATATGAGATCGATCTTGAGCTAAAAATGTTAATGCTTGAGTGTTTTGTAAAAATTTACCGGACTCTACATGATAGATTTTTTGTCCACGTTTATAAGTGCCAGAACAAATCCGACAAAAAGCGACTCGATCGCGGTGTTGTAAATCCATATTCGCTTGTATTTTGAAAACAAATACTTTTAATTCAGGATCATCAGGATTGACTATTTGGTTATCTTTAGTATAACGGGGGAGTGGGCCGGGCGCATACGAAACAAATCCATTTAGGATTTCTTTAATACCAAAGTTATTTAATGCCGATCCAAAATATACGGGAGTCAGCGCTCCAGCGTTGTAACGTTGTTGATCGAGTGCTTCACCATTATCTATTAAAGAGAGTTCTTCTAAGAGAGAAGAGTAGATATAGGGATCGAGCTGATTTTTTAAAGAATCCAATTCAGTTTCAGTAGGATTTTGTTTTAAGAAGTTCTTTCCTGATTCATAAATCATACATTTTTTATTTAATAAATGATAAACCCCTTTAAAATCACGCCCCATCCCAATAGGCCAAGTTATGGGCTGGCAGATTAAATTTAATTCTCGCTCAATTTCATCAATCAGAGCTAGCGGATCTTTAGCGCCACGGTCGAGTTTGTTAATAAATGTTATCACGGGAATATTACGGGATCGACAAATAGCCATTAATTTTTTAGTGCGTTCCTCAACCCCTTTAACAGCATCAATAACCATTAATGCTGAGTCAACTGCGGTTAATGTCCGATAGGTATCTTCAGAAAAATCAGCATGTCCAGGTGTATCAAGAAGATTAAAGAGGCATCCATTGAATTCAAATTGCATCACCGAAGTCGTGATGGAGATTCCGCGTTGCTTTTCCATTTCCATCCAGTCTGAACGTGCTGATTGAGAGGCTTTTCTACCTTTTACAGACCCTGCTATTTCTATAGCACCAGAGAAAAGTAAAAGCTTTTCTGTAATAGTTGTTTTACCAGCATCCGGATGTGAAATAATCGCGAATGTACGTCTTTGAAGATTCATGAGGAAAAAATCCTTAAAAATTAAAATGTTGTTAAAAATCGATATTAGAGCTATTATGCCTAATCTTTGACCAGTTTCAAATAAGTTTATTAAGAATTTGTTTAAAAATGCTCGTGGCAGGATAAAATCATGAAAAAGACCCTGATCAATATAGCTATTTTAGCAGGGTCTTTGCAATTGCCAGTGGTGTTAAGGATTGGAAGTTCTTGAATTTGATCTTGAACGTGGCGAGGAATAAGAGGATCCGTTACCGGTGGGTGAGAGCGAAGCGGAGTCAGGGTTTATTAAAGATAATAGTGTATCTGGTTGTTCTACGTCGTCGTCTGGTTTTGTGCTGAGGCTTGAAGTGTTTTCAACGTCTGTTGATCGCGGAAAATCTGACTTTTTGTTTGATGAAAACCATGAAGATAAGGCCTTATAAACGGCAATCAACGGTTTTATGATCGATAAAAAAGAGGATGAGAGAGTTTCGTACGCAGAAATTGAACGCTGCTTTATCAATGAAAAGAGTTCTTTTAATTTGTTTAACATAGCTACTCCATTTGCTTTTGTAAATGAATAAGAATCATCATCAAACTATTCTTTTTAAATTCAAAGAATTTATCATGTTATAACTCAATAATTAATAGAATATTAATTATTGATGTTGTGTAATCACAATCATGGTTAATACAATAACCCAGTTTAGTCTAAAATAATGGACCACCTGTTTCAAGACTTTTTGTTCTAATAGTAATACGAATAGAAATAGTTTTGCCAATTTAACTACCCTAAAGGGGGAGTTCACTCTCGTTGAGACATTATTTAATTCTATCAAGAACAGCTTAAAATTTATTGTGATTTTTTTTAATAATGACTGTCTGTAACTGGCTTTTTTCTTATCTTTTTGACTAAGAAAAATAACGGTTGAAGAAAGATATAAGCAAAAAATATTAAAAATAAAGCTATTGGAGGGTGTAGTGCGATAAGACTAAAAAAGACAACTAACAACATAAAACCATAAAGAGGTATTTTCGATCTATCAAAAACTTTGAAGCTTAAAAAGGGTACAGAGCTAATCATCGCAACTGAAAGGAATAAAGCTATAAAAGCAAAAATTTCCTTTTGAAAAAAGAGTTTTATTTTGAAAAATTCTATTAACCATATGCTTGCGCCAATAAAACCTGCTGCGGCAGGACAAGGTAAGCCCTCAAAAAATCTTTTATCAAACTTAGATTGAAAACTATTAAACCTGGCTAATCGTAAACTTGTTGTTGCCGTTAAGATAAAACATAAGATAAAACCCACTTTCCCTAAAGGTGCTAGTCCATATTGATATAACATAAAGCTAGGAGCCAATCCAAAGCTGACCATATCGGCTAATGAGTCAAGTTCGGCACCAAAATGACTTTGGGTATTGGTTAAACGAGCGATTCTTCCATCTAATCCATCGAAAACAAGGCTTATAAAAATATCTTGGCAAGCTCCAATATATTGATGATCTATGCTATCAATAATTGATTTAAATCCGAAATACAAAGATATTAATGTTAGTATATTAGGGAGAAGATATATTCCTTTACGTTGTAGTTTCATCATAATTTCTGCGAGTCTAGAAAAAGGGATAGCTCCAGCATGGTGCTGCCTTAATACTCACAACCTCCTTTATAGTAGCTTATTGAAAAAAATAAAACACGCTAACTTGTTTTATAAATAGTGAGATCATGTCAATACAGTACAATGATGCCCATTTTAAAGATAGACATCATTGATAATAGAAAGATTAAATCTCCCTTTTTCTTTTTCGGGTTACGTATTGCTGTTCTCTTTGAGGCATATCTTCTATGACATTATCATGATCTGCAGAAACATTCTTCTTAAACGCTAAAGGTAATGATTTTTTTATATGATCATGATGATTGCTTGAAGGTTCGATTTTTTTGTGAGAGATTGCTGAGCTTGAAGAGGTATTGTCCCATAAAAGTGCTCTTTGACGTGAAGCGATCGATCCTATTTGAGACAATAACATGGGATCAAGCCTAAAATCTTGTGCTTCATCTTCATCAGAAGCAATTAAATCAGTAAGATCAGAATCATCTTCTGATTCAGAGGATGATTGATTTGATGATTGCACACCTTCTTCTTGTTCATCTGTTTCTGGATCAGAGGAGTCATCATCGCTACATTGATCGAAGGCGGTTGCGGCTTCAGCCCCCTCTTTTAAAAAGATCTCACGATAAGTTGAGGGATGCTTAAAATTAGGCATAATCGTATCTCTTAAAAAGTAGTCATGTATATTTTCATCTAAAAGATCGTCTGAAACGAGTTGAGCAATATCGTGTTTTTTACACATTTTTAGAGTTTGACGCTCATCAAATTTAATAATATGTAAGACTTGATCATTAAACATAATCACCTCAAACAGAGTTCCTGGCGTGATACTTCCTAATACCTGCAGAAGTTGCGGCATATTTTTAATATCTACTCCATGAACTCTTTTAATAATATTACGCTCAGCACTTTCATAACCTTCAGTGAATTCACTGATTAATATATTGGATATGTAAATAATTTCTTCATTTTTTTCTGATTTGAAACTGGAGTGTATCAAACGCCCTTTGTAAACCTCACTTTCTATAAAGTCAACATTATTTTTAGAAACAGGTGCAAAAACAAGCCCAGATTCAATTGCATATGTAGGCTTTCTGTTGTAACGAGTTGGTGAAACATGAAAAACATCGCTAAATTTATTTGATAATTTGAAGGATAAATCTAAAGGCTGGCCTTTTCTTAAAACACGAAGGTTCAGCCTTTGATCTAAAGACATCATTTGTAC
The DNA here is from genome assembly GCA_009927065.1 of bacterium. Classification (GTDB taxonomy): domain Bacteria; phylum Pseudomonadota; class Gammaproteobacteria; order Berkiellales; family Berkiellaceae; genus LLD-282. Next base: position 8,237 of record RFNU01000082.1, read on the forward strand.
TTCATGAGTCATGTTAACATGTGCACGCCAAGGATAATCAATAGTCCCGTCACTGTTGACTTTCTTGCTATTAAGACCAATGAGGATATCTTCTTTTTTAAGGACCCCTTTACCAGAAAACAAAGGAGGAATTCTTGTAACTAACACTCCGGCATCTCTATACTCATTGACTAATCCTAAAGCCTGCTTCTGAGTTTTATTTTCAATCGATTGATATTCTATTGGAAAATCAGGAAATCCTCTTAAGATAGGGTCTTTTAAGCGATCTGCTAGAAAATGTTTCAGAATGACGTTAGGAATAATATAACCCAAACCTTCGCCACCACTCATTCCTTGGAAAGCAACGCCGATAATTTTATTATTATGAAAAACTGGTCCGCCACTATTACCGGGATTAATCGCAGCATCAACTTGAAATTGCAGAAGCTCTTGGCCACGATGAACATAATGATCAACTTCTATACGAGATATCTTTCCAAAAGTCTCACAAAGTTCTTCTCCACCTAAAGGATATCCTTTAACAGAAATATCTGTTCCTGGAGATAAATACAGCTCCTCAGATAACACTAAAGGATCGATGTTTTGAAAAAAAGCAGGATCTTTAGGTTTAATAATGGCTAAATCAGCCTCGGCGCAGATATATTCAACATAGGCTTGATATTTCTCATGATTACCAGTGCTGAAAAGTTGGATATGGCTTGCATCATCAACAACATGCGCATTAGTAACAATAATTTTTTCATCATTATGCATGATCACAAACCCAGATCCATTCCATCGAGTTTGAGCCGCTGAACTGTAAGGAATATCGTAGTCATACTCTAAACCAGTCACCTTTATTTTTATAATTGAATGAGCCATTGCATCTGTGATAACAGAAGCTGAATGATGAGATGGAAAAATTTCTGATGATGAAGAATGGGCTTGTTGAGCCGATCTTCCTGTGAAAGACTGTAAATCTTCACTCTCATCATCAACGATTCTACGTCCATGTTGTTTCATAAAAACCTCTTTGTTTTTTTGGGGGTCTGCACAGTTAACTGTTTCACTTTGAGTTAAAGGTAAAGCGAAAGGATGAGCAAGAGATCCTGCGTGAGCATTATCAAAGGCTTGATTAAAATACTTTTGGAGGCCTGCGTCAATAAAATAAGGAGTTTTGTTGGAAGGCATGGTAACAATCTCCTGCTCACAAGACGTACTTTTTTTAGAAAACCCTGAAGAAACTTCAATAGGATTTAAAGCCATTTCTCCATTAAGAATTCTTGCTATAAAAAGAGCGCCGTAAGCAACATCACATTTTTTTCTATAGGGGGTAGGTGCAAATGGATTAATGGATTGAAATGTTTTTACTAAACGGCCATTAAATTTCATGACTGTTTCATAATTAATATGTTTAACAATATCAGTATCTAATATCATTTCAAAATAAGGCGTTATTGACATCTCTATATTAGCCAATTGACGTTTATGAGCATGTTGGCCAAGCCATTGTAAGATATATTCGCTGACCATCATTTCGGTGTTAGCCCATTTAGGTGCTGCCCCTAAATTAGCTCTCACTTGAGGGTTGAATGATTGTGGCGTTAATCCAAAACCATAAAGATGAAGCCATTCAGTACGTTTACAACTTAAAAAAGGATCTTTTAAAGGAGCCTCAATACTTTCTTTTATCATTTTTTTAACTTGAGGTTCTAACGCCTCGTGGTATTGATCTAAAAAATCAGAGTAAGCATTAACAGCACTGCCTTTCATCACACCATTTTGATCAGGTTTCCTTCTTTTGAATTCTTTGCGAAAGGCAATACTTGGTGGATCAATGTTAAGAGAGCGACCACCTTTAACAACGGTAGCTGATTCTTTAAAATCTTTAACAAGATCTTTTCTTTCATGTTTATCTTCAGGTACTATAAAAATAGATTCTGGTTTTTTAGATCCACGATAGACAAAAGAATTATTTGGTTGGGGTGAAAAACTGATCAGTTCTGCATAGGTGCTACCATATTCGGGTGTTTGGATATAAAGATCAAGAGATTTTCGACCAATATAACGAGACCCTCCTGGTGAGGTGCAGCGATGCCTGACTACTCCGCTTGCATGAGTTTCTACCACTGTTGCAATTGGCCTAAATTCAGGTACAATACATTTGAGTTTAGAGTCTACAACAGATATCACTTTACCTTCTTGATAGGGAGGTCGGTATTGATAAGCTAAAGTAGTTCCGTCAGGTTTTTTGATTAAAAGAGCAGCAGACCCCTTGTCAGGATTGGGTAGAGTTCTATAATAAAGATCTTTCATTAATTCGTTGTAATCTTCTTCTTCGAAAGAGATTTGAGTATTTAAAGAGCTCCCGGAGTCTTCAGGTTGTTGGCATGAAGATTGCCCAGGGTTGCTATGCTGAGCAAAGCTTGACGAATAAAGACTATTGATTGATAGTTTTTTATTAGGGCGAGCGTCAACTTTCTCCTTTACAGGGATATAGACATTATTATCCATAACTAAGCTCCATCTAAATTTATTTCGAGAGTTGTTTTTATATAACTGAAATGTGTTCTCCTTAAGACTGCAAATGAATATCCCCTTATCTTTCAATTCGTCAAGCCAATTTATTGAGCTACCTCAATTGTCCTCTATAGGTTTTGTATAGCTTGGCTGAATTGGCAAGAAACTTATATTTCTAAACATAATTCATAGAAATAAAATTTACCAATATATGAAATAAACAACTTAGAATCCGATCGTCATTAATAAATTTTTACTGTAGAGTGATAAAAGATAAATGATCATCAGTGATCTGCTCTTAGCAATTAGCAAGATAAAGCTATTATGCAGAAGTTTTTTGACTATGTTGAATATTTTGGTATATCCAAGATATTAATAACTCTTGCTTTATAAGATCTAAATTTCACAAGAGAAAAAATAAATTTATCACTCTTCATCTTCACTCATAGTTGTTGTCCACTAC
>RFNU01000224.1 GCA_009927065.1 bacterium
TGAGTTCACAGCGTGTCAGCGTTCACTATCGTTGAAGATCGAGAGCCACATTCGGATAGGCTTTCTCTCGAATCAATATTTTGTTAATAATGCCCAATGCTTCTGTTTTAATCTCATCTCGTGACTTTTCCGAGCGGTAAAAAACACGAGCAAATAATTTTGTTCCTCTTGAGTCGATTTCTGTACAGTGCACTCTTGAATTAGTAAGATGATCTACATTTTGATTATGAGCCAATAGAGTTTGTAGTTCTTCAAGAATTAAAGCGACTATTTTATCAATATTAGCCTCAGTACTGATTTGGAAAGGAATATCGACACCATAATATCCTTGGTACAAAGATGTATTGGAAAGAACGTTTTGAATACAGATTGAGTTAGGTATAAAATGAACTTGGTGATCACGAGAGTGGACTACTACGTTGCGCCAGCCTAACTCTTTCACTTCGCCTAAAATTTCTTGTTCTTTGTATTTAATTCTCACCCAGTCTTTTATTTGAATGCTTTTTTCTATCGCAATCGTAATGCCGCCTAAGATGTCTAAAATAATCTCTCTGATTCCTAATCCTAGAATTGTTAGAAAGACTGAAGAGGTTGCAAAAAGTGGTAGAACATCTTGCTTTAAAACAAAGGCTACATAAAAAGACAACATAATAAAATAGTTAATTGATCGTATTGTGCATTTTAAAACCAGCTCTAAAGATTTTGTAGAAGGAGTTTTTAAACAGTAAAAAACTAAAGCATCGAGCATCATTGTGATTAATATAAAATAAGCAGCCATAAATCCTTTTTGTAAATTCAACAAAAACCTGATTGAGTATTCATTGATAAATTGACTAGAGAAAAGCACAATCTCTATAACAAAAAGGGTGGCAGCTAGCATTATTCTTGAGGCAATGAAGAGAAGCAGATTTTTAAGATCATTGTTTATGTTTTTTTGAATGAGATAAAAAATATTAAAAATAAATAGCATTACAAAAGGCAATGCATATTTAAAAGACATCAGTGTTCGAAGAAGATTATGCGATTCCAATTTAATTGCATGCGTTACTACGGAAAAATTTCTCATCATTTTAGGGTCTGCATCATTTGCGGAGGAAACGAAAAGATTGTCAGACAGTTGTGTATCATGATTAATCAATGTTAAATTGACTGCTGGATTGATCTCAACATGATGTGCTTCACTATCATCTACAATAAAAATCATTTTTTCAGCATCAAGATTTTTATGATGCAAGACAATGGGTAAATGAAACTGACCTAACAATAATTCTTGAGGTGTAGGTGAAAATAAAAAATCCCCAGAACCTTGAATGACAGAATAGTATTGATTATCAATATGAATTGATTTTATAACGTTCATGGATAAATTGTTTTTTACATTATTTGAAAACACTAAATCGTTAGGCTGAATTGGTAATGAGCTGCGGAATGTGAGATAGAAATCTGCGCTGAACGTCTGTTGAGCCAAATCAATTTTATTCAGTTTGTTAAAACCTATCGTTGTAAAAAAAATATCTTTTGTTTTTTGATCGCGTGATTTCTTGTAATTTATAATTTCGGCAGCATTAGAATAATCTTGATGAAATTGCTTGTAAAAGGGGACTTGTTTATTATTTCTGTAAACAAAAACAGAGCTTTTCATCATTCTTTGATTGTGATCATCAAATATAATTTTGCTTGTAAATCCTTCATGAGCGACCGGAATTTTTATTAAGTTGTTTAAGTATTTTTTGAATAAGTGAATAAATTTAACAGAATCTATATCTTCAACATCAATATTATCTTTTTTGAGCTTTTGAATAAAATTGACATAAAGTAATCCTGTATCAAATCCGTAAGCGTATTCGGATGAGGGTAATGTCTTATAGTGTTGAATGTAGTCATTAACCACCGTTGCCTGATTCATATGAATCAACTGAGCCATAAATGGTGTAATGCCCATCAGATTCTCTGTATAAAAGCCTGGTTGTAAAATTTCATTGGTGAATTCTGAAAAATTTTTGTAAAAATCTTTTTTATTAATACAATGAAATCCAACAAGTCTTCCTTTGAACTCATAATCACGAGCAATTTTAATGAGTTTGACTGACAGTTCTTCATTAAGATCAAAAGCAATCATATCATGATTTAACTTTGATTTGATTATGGTTTCTAATTCAAGATCGGTGATGTCATCTTTTATCTTCACGTGATCATTTTTTATTTTATTGTCAACAGAGGAGATCGCGCCTTCAAATCCTTTTAAAAATCCATGATCTTGGTTTGATTCATGAGAGATTAAAAAGACGGTATTCGTGGCAAGACTCTTATTTTTTGCCAGAAGAATGAAGAGCTGCTCACCTTGCTCTTCCTCTGATTTTAAAAGATTAAAGATAAATTTATGACTCTGTTCTTTGATAAAAGGTGAAGGTGATGCCATCAACAAAACTGATTGGGTATTTTGATAAAATTTTATAAAATCATCATATTGATCTGATGTTAATCCAATAAGACTTACTTCTTTTGTATTGTCGACAATCTTGATATTAAGAGGATTGTTCTCTCCCAAAATAATCCTCAAATCATCCAGCTCGTTTGAAGTCAAGAGTGTTTTTTTGAAGTTTTTTTCGTCAATAGACGCAATTTTCTCATGTAATTTTACATTTCTTGAAAATGTTTCTTTTTTCATTTTTTTTAATTCGATGATATCTTGATGCGTAAAATTTTGAAGAGGAAAAGAGATGATCTGATTGGCGGAATGATCAGTCACAAGATTGTCTTTGATATCAATATCAAAATATTGCTGTATGGAGTAAGCATGCAAACAGTCATAAAAACCTTCTATGAAGTTTATTTCTTTATATGTATCATCCTTAGATAAATTAGCTACAATGGTGAGTTTTTTTTTCTGAACATCTTTGTAATCAAGATTAGACTGATATTGAAAATGTAATAAATAGACAACAAACCCCATGATTGCCGGGATAATTAAGCTTAATAAGAATTTTTTATTAGAAAACATATGCTGTATTGAAAGCATGCTCGTCTCAGATCATCAAAACTCCTGAAAGATTAGCACTGCATTGAAATTTCTTCAAAAGTAAAGCATGTCTTATGATATTGGTTAGTGAACTACCCGCCGATGAATGAGCGGGCTTCTCATTAAGCAATAGCAACACTGTGCTGCTGCTTAACGTTCTTTTTTCACGCAAACACACTCAGCTTGAGTTTTGCGATGCTCGGGATGAATGTGTCCACAATCTGCACATTCTTGTGATGTATAAGCAACAGTCCCACAGGATTTTTTTTTGGTCCCTATACAGAGTTCTCACTGACCATCAGCATTATCTTTAAACTCAAAAAGCGCTGCTGTCAGCAGCACACGGCCTTTATCAGTTTTCTTTTTGCGCTGAGA
>RFNU01000036.1 GCA_009927065.1 bacterium
CGTCAAAAAAGAAAGTTAAGCGTCAGCACACTGTTGCTGTCGCCTAATCGGAAGCCCGCTCATTCATGGCCGGGTAGTTCATAACATCACTGGCGGCCAAGCAGGATTTGAAGAATAAAAATGAAAAGATAGTATTTCCTAAGCATTACCATCGTGTTTGCTGATAAAGTAATTTTATTTGTTTATCTATATGATTACGCAAATAATCAACAAGAGGCCCAGCATGAACAACGTCATCTTTTTTATCTAGAAATAAACTTATTTTTTCAGCTGTTTTTTCAATCAATTTACATAAGCTAGAAAAACTATATTGAATTTCTTTTGAAAATTTTTCCCATTGAATTCTAGTAAGTTCTTCTGTTTTATATGTTTTACCAATCTTCATGGCCATCTTTTGACTTAAATTTTCATAAAATTTTGTAGACACCAAATCATAAAAAGGAGTAAGGCACACATGATCGGGTTTATGTAAAATAGAGAAGTTTTTACCATGTGCATCCATATTGCCTATGAGTACATTAAAAACAACAAGCTCTGTAAATTTGAGTTTTTCTACTGCTGGCAAATATAGCTTATTAATAAGTTCATAACATTGATTAAATCCTGGGCCTCCTTCATTTTGATATTTGTAACGACCTGATATGGCTAGTGCCTGACAAAAATCTTCTTGATGCACCCTCGAAATACGTCCTTCTTCAATAACTCGGTCATAACGGGTTACAAGAAGAAATGGTTTTTTAAAATCATTTCGTAAGATAACTTCTGGGACATTAATACCTATCTGTTTAGCAATTCTCATAATGAGATATTCATTTTCTGCTAAATCATTCAATACTGGATGTGTTGGTTTTAAAATATGAGTGGTGGGTATCCCTGGAGAAGGAATAATAACTTTATTGTCCCACAGGCATACGGCTGCTTTATCTTGAAAACCAGCCAAAGAAAGTCGTAAATTATTAATGCCAAGAAATAAAGGATTGAGCTTTAATTGATCAATCATCCGTTCTAATTCATGAGCATCAATTTCTTTGCCTGTAATTTCAAAAGTTAAGGATTCATCAATAACATCATCAGGATCATGAAAAGATAGAGCACCTGCACAATCTCCACCTATTGCTTTTAACATAGAGAAGGTATTGTTAGGACTTATTCCATATTTTTTTCCAATTATCATTTTGACTTCAGGGTGTTCAGGAAGATACCCTCCAAAAAAAGATTCGCACACAATATCTTTATACACTTCATTACAAAGAGGCATGCTTAAAGAGATTGGATGAAGTGCATCTTTTGAATAAAAAAATTCTTTTTTGCCTGTGGCTGTTTGCACTAATGTGCCGATAGGTTTTTGATTGAGGCGCACAACAAGATACTGCTTATTTGACATTATTAGGATCCTCTAAATGAATTTTTATGCCAAGGATTTGAGCAACATAAAAAGCTTTAGCAATTTGGCAACTAGGTTTACCTTTTTCAATTTCTCTGATAAACCTTACACCTGTATTTGAAACTGCAGCCAGCTGTGCTTGGGTCAACCGAGAAAATTTTCTTGCCTTTTTGACGTAGTTACCAAAATCTTGAACATTAAAAATTACCATGAATAAACCCGATAGGTGCTTTTTAACAGTCTAGTTCAGTTTTTTTTTTAAATCAACCCGAACGGGGTTTGATCTAACTGCATCAAAAAACTTGATCTTACCTTAATGCCTCACCTGTTTCTGATACAAAGCGTGCATTATAGCAACCTCATCTTAAATAGCGAAAGCATTTAGCCCTCATCGTCATGAGAATTTTGTTGTAAGCAAAAGAACTGCCTTTATCAGTTTTCTTTTTACGCTGAGG
>RFNU01000063.1 GCA_009927065.1 bacterium
ATTAATACACATCCTGATTCGTGATTTTAGAAAAATTTAATAAAAGCCCCTGCAGATTTTTTTAAACGATCTAATATATAGAAGACAACTATAATTTTTCTATAAACAAAGGAGTTTTAAATGAAACTAAAATGGTCTGCAATCGGGTTGTTTTTAGCAACATTCCTGAATGCTCAATCCGCTCCAGTGATAACCGTGACTGGCGCTGGTGCATCATTTCCTGCCCCTATTTATGGGCTTTGGGCTGAACATTATGGGAAAGATCATCCTGTAGCACTCAATTATCAAAGCATCGGCTCTGGTGGTGGTATTAAGCAAATTACTGCAGGTACAGTTGATTTTGGAGCATCAGATAAGCCTTTGAAAAAAAGTGAACTTGAAGAAAAAGGTTTATACCAATTTCCAACTGTTCTTGGCGCTGTTGTTCCTGTTGTGAACTTACCAGGGATCAAGCCAGGTAGTATAAAGCTTAATGGTCAAGTGTTAGGCGATATTTTCATGGGAACTATCACTAAGTGGGATGACCCTAAGATTAAAGCTCTCAATGCAAACATCAAGCTTCCTAACAAAAAGATCACTGTCATTCACCGTTCTGATGGATCGGGCACAACTTTTATTTTTACAAATTATCTGTCCAAAGTTCATCCAGAATGGAAAGAAAAAGTTGGTTCCGATGCCTCTGTGAAATGGCCTACAGGTCTTGGTGGTAAAGGCAATGAAGGTGTTGCTGTTTTTGTGAAGCAAGTTGAAGGTTCTATCGGCTATGTTGAATACAGTTATGCTGTTAGTAATAAATTGACTTATACTCAGCTTGCTAATAAAGAAAAGGTTTTTGTTAGCCCATCTAAAGAGTCTGTCAGTGCTGCGGCTAAGTACGCTGATTGGAAAGATCCTTATGTGATTCTTACTGATCAACCAGGTAAAGAGTCTTGGCCAATCACTGGTGCCACCTTTATTCTCATGCATAAAAATGTAAAGGCTGCTAACGTTAAAAGTGTTAAGGCAGCTTTAGAGTTTTTTGATTGGGCTTATAAAAATGGTGCTGCCGATGCCTCTTCTTTAAATTACGTCTCTTTGCCAGCGGAGTTAATTAAAGATATTCGTGCACAATGGAAAGCACAAATTAAAGATGAAAAAGGCAACCCTATCTTAGGATAATCAACTCATGATAAAAATAGAACATGTTAATCTGCAAAGTTTTTATAATTTGATTTTAAAAACAATAAGTCTTGTTGCTGCATGGTTCATTGTTGCTATTTTTATAGGGATGTTTTTTCAACTCGTGAAAGGTAGTATCCCTGCCTTTCACGCTTTCGGCTTTTCGTTCTTATTCAGTAGTGAATGGAACCCAGTGACTCAACAGTTTGGTGCATTAACATCTATTATTGGTACTCTCTCTACATCCTTTATTGCTTTACTGATTGCTACACCTTTTAGTTTTGGGATTGTGATTTTTATTTTAAAAATGCTGCCTCTCCGTGTGCAGACTTTTTTACGTACTGCTATTGATTTATTAGCAGGCATACCAAGTATTATCTATGGGATGTGGGGGCTATTTGGATTAGCACCTTTTATTGGCAATCATTTTCAGCCATGGTTAATGCATATTTTTTCAAATAATCCTTATGCTCTTGAATTTATAGATGGAGTTCCTTTTGGAATAGGAATTTTTACAGCCGGAATCGTAATGGGATTAATGGTTATTCCTTTTATCGCTTCTGTGATTTATGATGTTTTTGAAATTGTACCCCCTTTATTAGAAGAATCCTCATATGCTCTTGGTGCTACAACATGGGAAACTCTTTGGTATGTTGTTTTTCCTTATTGTCGACTAGGGTTTATAGGAGGCATTATGCTTGGGTTGGGAAGAGCGCTGGGCGAAACGATGGCGGTCTCTTTTGTTATTGGTAATGCTCACACGATAACAACCAGCTTATTTAGTCCTTCAAATAGTATTACTTCCAGTTTGGCTAATGAATTTAATGAGACAACTTATCAGCTTTATTCGTCAGTGCTGATAGAAATGGCGCTGTGTTTATTTATCATTACTTCATTGGTAGTTTTTCTCTCACATATGATGATCAACAAGTTAACAGATAGATATAAATAAGGACGCGCTCAATGTTAATCAGCAAGCATTTTACCAGAAAAATGATTAATGCTTTTGCGTTAGGAATATCTGGATTATTTACTCTTATTGCATTACTGGGCTTAAGCTGGATATGCTCTATGCTCTTTTCCAAGGGGCTTGCTCGTTTAAACTTGAATTTTTTCACTCAAATTACGCTTTCACCTGGCAAGAATGGAGGAATGCTTAATCCTATTGTCGGCACATTATTAATGAACATGTTAGCTCTCCTTTGGGGCGCTCCTATTGGGATTTTAACAGGAATCTACCTGGCAGAATATAAGCCTTTGGCTCGAAGCTCGGTTATTATTCGTTATGTGATTGATATTTTTTTAGGTACCCCGTCAATTATTCTTGGACTCTTTATTTATCAATCTTATGTTGTTTATGTCGGCCATTTTTCAGGATGGGCAGGAAGTTTTGCTTTAAGTTTATTGGTGATTCCGATTACAGCTAAGACGACTGAGAATATCTATCAAATGGTTTCTCCTCTCTTAAAAGAAGCATTATTATCAATCGGTATGCCTCAATGGCAATTCATAAAATTTATTATTTTGCGTGTTATTAATCGAGGTATCCTTACAGGAATTCTTTTATCTCTATCTCGCATTATTGGAGAAGCAGCTCCTCTTTTGTTCACTGCTCTGAATAATAATTTTTGGTCAGTGGATTTGAACAAGCCTATGGCTAATTTACCTGTGGTGATTTTTAATTATGCCATGAGTCCGTTTGCAGATTGGCAAGAAATTGCTTGGACAGGATCGCTTGTTATTACCATCTGGGTTTTAGTTATTAATATCTTAAGTCGGTCTTTAATCACTCGTTCTTAAGGATGAATTTATAATCAAATGAGGAGGATGCAGCCGTTATAGAAAGGTAGTCTTAACTCGCTAGAATAACTTTTTATAATATTCTGCTTAAATATTATGGAGCCTATAAACAACGTTAAAATCAAAGTTAAAGATCTCAATTTTTATTACGGACTTGAACAGCAAGCATTAAATGATATTAATGTCGATTTTTACGATAAAAAAGTCACGGCCTTAATTGGTCCTTCAGGGTGTGGTAAATCGACCTTATTGCGAACATTAAATTTAATTTACAAAATTTACCCTGGTCAAAAAAAGACTGGTACTATTTTGCTGGATGATAGAGATATTGAAGATAAAGATATCGGTGAATTGAGAAGAGAAGTTGGCATGGTCTTTCAAAAACCCACGCCATTTCCTATGAGTATTTTTGATAATGTTGCTTATGGTTTAAAATTGCATGAGCGATTATCATCTCAAGCCTTAAATGAACGCGTTCAATTAGCTTTAGAGCAAGCAGGATTGTGGAAAGAAGTGCACGATCAGCTTAATAAAAGTGGTTTGAGTTTATCGGGCGGGCAACAGCAAAGACTTTGTATTGCCCGTACTATTGCTCTAAAACCAAAAGTTGTTCTTTTTGATGAGCCCACTTCTGCACTTGATCCTATTAGTGCAGCACATATTGAATCAACGATTTTAGAGTTAAAAAAAGACTTTACGATTATTATAGTCACGCACAATATGCAACAAGCCAAACGCATTTCTGATTATGCTCTTTATATGTATTTAGGGGAAATTATTGAATTTGATCAAACTTCTGTTATCTTTTCTGATCAAGCTAAAGAGCAAGCAACCAGAGATTATGTTGCTGGAAAGTTTGGTTAGAGAGCAGTTAGTCAAGGCATCAAAGAGCTACTTGACAGTGAGGTGTCATACGTTGAACAAAACACGTGCGCAATCCTTTTCGTTGACGGGAAGGTCAAGCACGCCCTGCTCTTTGTTTTAAGCTTTTGTTATCGATCGTTTTTTTTTAGATATTTTTTAAGAAACATCAGAGATAACTTCTGTCATCAAACCAGCCATGCTATTGTGAGCAATCCTGATACCAAGGTCATCATTATTCTCGAAGATTTAACAACACGCAACATGACGCAATCAGCCAAAGGAGATAACGACAAGCCAGGCAAGAATGTTCGTGCAAAAGCTGGGTTAAACAGAGCGATTCTGGATAAAGGCTGAGATCACTTGGAAAGCTACTTAGGGTACAAAGCTAAAAAATATGGTAAGAGCTTCTTTAAAGTCTCTGCCGCTTATACATCACAGGAATGTGCAGATTGTGGACATATTCACCCCGAGCATCGCAAAACTCAAGCTGAGTTTGTTTGCGTG
>RFNU01000125.1 GCA_009927065.1 bacterium
GACGTCTCATTGAGCACTGCGCTTTGATCTTGACCCAAAACCGATCGAGAACAAGAACTTAAAGAAAGATCAGGACGTGCTTGACCTTCCCTTAAACGAAAAAGATTGCGCACGTGTTTTGTTCAAGCAAGATCCGATTCTTTTCGACAAAAAGAAAAATGATGAAAAAGCTTCTCAATAAATATTGTACTATCACTAATTATCTGGTAGCGTGGTAGACAAAGTGAAGAAACATTTCTACTAGGAGATATTATGATTGTTTTATCAGGAAAAGTTTACTCTGTAAGACCTCACCAGATATCTACATACCCATACAACGACATAATAGAAGACAAAAAAAAATCAGGTGAGAGCGAAAAAATAGATTTTGATAAAAACTTAAAAAAAACAGAAGAACTTATATTATATCTTTTGTCCAGAAGACCAAAATATGAACTGACATATGTGGATCACTCCACTGATAAAGAAGCTTATACTGCTTGTATTGCTTTAGAGCGCCTGTTTGACGCTCTTGTTGAAGATTTAATAAGAGAGAAGTTTTCAGACATTGTGCTTATTTCTCAGGTAGTTAAAGATATCAGGATTGTTTTAGGCAATTTACATTTAGAGTCCGATTCAGAAGAGTATGCTAATCCTTCGCCCTTCTATGAAGAAAAAATTCATCGTTTAATGAGTGAATTAAAGCGACTGATTGTTATACCCAAGCAATGTCAAGAATTTGAGGATATCTTTGGCCCTAACCGTAAAAGAAAAGATTCTTTTGGCTAGCAATTCATTGCGGCTGAGAGATATTAGTATTGCGTGATTTTTCGATAAAATCTTTTTTGAATGCTATTGTCGTTTTTATCTCTTATGTTGCAACATGCGTTTGATTGAGTAGAAAATGTACGCTGCCGCCAAGGGCGGCTCAACGACTTTGCTCATGCTTTTTGAAAGCGTCAAGGCATTCTTGCCGAGCTTGATGATAATCTTTTATCATCTTCGGATATCCTTTTTGAGAAAATTTTCCGAGCTTTTCAGCAGAGCTGAGGTGTAAGCCACTTAAGCTTTCTAACTCAGGAATATATCTTTTAATATATTCGCCATCAGGATCGAAGCGTTCTGTTTGAGACCATGGACTAAAAATACGAAAATAAGGGACTGCATCTGTACCTGTTGATGATGACCATTGCCAGCCACCATTATTTGCTGCCAAATCATAATCAGCAAGCCAATACGCAAACTCTTGTTCACCTTTTTGCCATGACTGTAATAGTAATTTTGTTAAAAACATAGCGCAAATCATACGAACTCTATTATGCATCCATCCTTCTTGACGCAATTGCCGCATACCCGCATCAACAATAGGATATCCTGTAAGACCCTCTTTCCATGCTTGCAGTAATACATTATTGTCATTCCAATCAAATAACTCATATTGTTTTTTAAAAGGTTTATAACGACAGACATCTGGAAAATCAATTAAAATATGCTTATAAAACTCTCTCCATAATAACTCAGATTGATAAGTCTCTTTTCCTAATGAATCGGGTTGTCTTTCGATATCATTCCAAAGTTGTCTTATTGATAATGAACCTAGACTTAATGCAACAGAAAGTTTAGATGTTCCATCTAAACATGGGAAATTCCTATGCAACTCGTAGTGATGTAATTTTTCTTCAGCAAAGAATTCCAGGCGCTTTTTAGCTTGGATTGTTGTGATCGGAAGCTTAAACAGATCGGGGGAATCGGGTTTAACCTTCACTAAAGAAGAAAGATCGCTTTTAATGGCAAGTTCTTGTTGTTTTTTAAGCTTAGGTCCTTGCATAATTTTCTGGTCAACACTTGCTAATGCTTTCTTTTTAAAAGGAGTAAATACTGTAAAAGGTGTGTTACTAGCTGTACGAATGCTTCCTGGTGGATACAGTAATAAATCATCAAAGACATGCAGATGGCCTCCTTGTTTCAAAAGCTTTTTAGCTAACAGTCGGTCTCTATCGGTTTCATGCAGTTCATACTGTCTATTAAAATACAACATATTAGTATGATGTGTTGCCAAAGTCTGTAAGACGATCTCTACTTGATCATGATAAAGAGCGCCTGTCACATTCTTGATAATAAGCGGGATATTAAAATTACTAAGATCGCTCGCTAGAGATTCTAATGCTGTAAAAAGAGCAGCTCTTTTATTCGATCCCCAACCATGTCGGTCCCACCAATCATGCGTTATTAAGAACAAACCCCAAACTGGACCTGATTGAGCAGCATAGTTCAGTGCTAAATTGTCATCAACTCTTAAATCTTCACGAAACCATACACAACGCATCGAACAACCTATATAAATTTTTTCTTTATACTAACATACTGAGACCCCTAAGATCACAATATAATCTTGAAGAAAAACTACTAAACAGCAGGCTTATACCCCGCTGCAGGATTATAATCGCTCATACTTAATAACTGTTTTAATGTGCCTATATCTATTTTATCTTTATCTTTCACTAAATCCATAAATCTCTTTTCAGTGCTACTAGCAGAAAGATCTATGTTAGGATTAAAACTAATATTTAAATGGAAATCTTTTTCTAAAGAATGTGATAATGCTACTATTTTAATTGTTGCAATAAGACTTTTAATATCTTGCTCACTCTGACAGTCCATACTCACCGTCACAACTGAACGTTGATTCTTACTCTCAATGTACTGTATTTGATGTCTCATAAATGCTTCATGTTGATCAAATTTTGAAGAATCATGTAAATAATCGCTACTAATAACTGCAGTTATTTTATCCTTATCTATCATCTGAACCTGATAAGCATTATGAGAAGATTTTTCTTGATCTTTAATATTAATCAGATTGTTATCATAATCTGACATCATCGTTAAATGTGCATGCTTTTCTACAAATTGGGCTGTATGATCTACCAATGATCTAAAATCAACTGATGCTCGCGCCTCAGATGATACTGAATGTTGCTTTGCCTCTGCATCACCCCTTATTGCTTCGACAGATGAATTATCATGCGAGTTATGAGTGGCTTTAGCTTGCGTGCTGATACCAACCTTAACTTCATCTTTATCTAACTCTTCATCATCGAAATCTTCATTATCTGTATCTTTCTGCGAATGACTTGGCAGGTCTTTTTTGACTTGAGAAAAATCTTTTTTCTCAAAAACATCTTTAACCTCATCATAGTTTGGTTGATGATCAGCTGTGATCCCTGCAGTGTCAATAATATCTTTAAGGTGCTTATGGGCCTTTTCTTTTTCTGCTGAAGTTAACTGTGACATCGTCAAGATGAAAAGAGACAGTAATAAATTCTTACCAACTGTTAAGGAGTTAAAACCTGCACTTAAAGAAGACGACATATCGAGTTCAAAAAGATTTTTGATAAGGGCTTGTAAGCGTTTTTTTAAAGCTTCCGATGATGGCATTTTTAAATATTCATTAAATAAGCTTACAATCTCACTAAGATCTTTATCTTTTTTCTTTATAAGCTCTTGTTCTTCTTGCGATAAATCAGTCCATAAACCTGATCTTAATTGATCAAAGCGATCCTCAACACTCCCTGATTGTCTGGCTTGTTGTGTTTGACTGAAAGAGCTTGATTGTCCTAATCGCTCTATTTCATCCGGAGTGGATGCATCAGGAGCCGTATATTCTTTCCCATCTACTGTAATGACTATGGGTGTAGGAGTGACCTCTTCTTTAAGATCAAAAACTTCCTCAAGCGGGGCGCGCCAGCCAACGCTTTTTTTCTTTTTTTCCGGTTGCACCTGCTGTTTCGGTTGCACCTGCTGTTTCGGTTGCACCTGCTTCTGTGTAAAAATCACTTCAACAACATCATCTTGACCAGTATTTCGAGCTACTGTCTGAACATAATCTAATGAGACTCTGTCATAATGCGGTTTTTTTTCTTCAATGGTAAGCGCGCGTTGAGTAAGCCGTGAAAAAGAATCATAAACTATTTTTTGCTTGTCTTCTGGCTGATGACCCATCATTAATAGTGATAGTTGTAACAATAATTCATCAGAATAAGACCACTCTCCTTCATCTGGATTTGTAAGGACTTCCGTCTTAAAAAGAGATCTTTTTTCAAAAAGTTCTTTAATAAGTTTTGTTGTTGTTGCTTTTTTTTGTTGACTTGCACTGAAATCTAACTCTAGCATGAATTCTTCAAAGCCTTGAGCAATCTTATTCAGTAAAATAAATTGCTGAATCACAAATGATGCTTTTTCATCTTTTAGTGGTTCTTGAATATCATGTATTAAGATATGATATAATGTTGATTGCAATAATCTAAAAGCATTTAAACCATCATCTTCTTCTTTGAGATCAAGTAAGCCAGCCTCTTTGGCTGCATACAAATTATTTTGATAATCATCTGGATTGCTTGAATATAACATACTCAAACTGGGAGATGCTGCACTAGAACTCGACGCTGTTTTTAATATTTCAAGCAGTGTTTTCATTATTTATCAAAATCTTATTACCTTTATATCAATCATATAGCTGATTTTATAAAATTTCG
>RFNU01000196.1 GCA_009927065.1 bacterium
TTGCTGCTCTAACCGCTTGAGCTATAGGCCCGAATTCACTGAATTGTATCAAAATTGAAATCATTGCTCAAGCATCATAAAGTTTAAATTAAAACTTGTCATGGTAATTTATTGATAAAATATAGATTAAATTGTATTAAGCAGTTACACTAAAATTAAAGTGATCAGAGATTTATCTGAAAAAAGTCAAAAAGCCAAAAAGTTTTTGCTGTGGCGTCATTGAGGGCTTATATTTTTAATCGAGGGCTATTGATACAATATACTAAGATTGGAAAGAATTGTAATTCATGTTACGCTGAGTTGCATAAAAGCGCGATGTAAGGATTTTTGATGAAAATTTTTCCTATTCCAACATTTTTAATATTATTCTTCACCGGTTGCACCACATTTCATTCTTATTCTTATCAACTAGGCCCTATGATAGATAATACTACGCTTCAATCTTTGCAGAAAGGCATGAGTCGCGATGAGATTATAAGTCTTTTTGGAGCCCCTTCTTTTCAATGTATTAACCCTACTCATACAAAAAATATTTGCTACTTCCATCAAGTCCGACATCATGACAGTATTATTGAGCAACGCTATGTAGAAATATTCTTTGATCATAATGATCTGATTACTGATATAGAAATTCATGATACTCCATAAACCAAATTTACTTTTAGGCTATGGCCGTTTAGGACAAAAAGTTGTAGCATTTGATAAACAGTCAACATGGATTACAGTCAGAAAACACAAGATTAATCCAGTTGCAACCATTACAGCACCAATCGAAAATTTATCATTAATAGATTTACCCTCATTTAATGCTGTAGTTTATGCTTGCGCTCCTTATGAACGCTCAACACCATCTTATGAACTATGTTTTATTCACAATTTGAAAAAAATACTAACACATCTACGCTTTGATAAATTTATATTTTGTAGCTCAAGTGTGGTATTTGAAGAAAATAGTGGGCAATTTGTAGATGAAGCATCTCCAACAAGCACTGTGAATTTCAGGCAATATATTCTTTTAGAAGCAGAAAAATTAGTACAATTATATGCATGGAAAAATTTTTCGATTTTCAGATTAAGCGGTCTGTACGATAGTATGCCAGCTCCAACCAGCCTATGGGAACAGCAGGACAATTGGGCCAATAGAATTCATTTAGATGATGCGGCTTCTATGATAATAAAAGCGGTTCATCTGCCACATAGTCTTCAAGATGTTTTTTGTTTAACAGATGACCATCCTTTTGTTCCGAAAGATATTGCTCATTTATTTAAATTAGAGCAATCGCCTTTAAAAAAAATAGAGCTATCATCTAAAAGGATTCTTAATCTGAAAATGAAGAGCATATTGGGCTCAAATCTTTTATATCCAACTATTTTTCGTGGTTATCAACAATATCTTCTGAGTTAAAAATGCATATTCATCGTGAAAAATTTCTTCATTATACGCAAGAACAAGTTTTTTCAGTTATAAATGATATTCCAAGCTACCAAGACTATTTACCTTGGTGCTCCAAAAGTGCTGTATTATGGAAAAAAGAGCACTTTTTAGAAGGACTATTAGAAATTAAATTTGGTTTTTTACGTTATCAATTCAGCACAATCAATGAAGTTTTTCATCATGATAAAATAAAAATGAAGTTATCTTCTGGTCCATTTAAACATTTGAAAGGAGAATGGACTATTCATTCAAAGGATGATCAATCATCAGTACTCATATTTGATATTGATTTTGAATTTAATAGCGTTCTACTATCCAGAACGTTTGGTGTTTTTTTTGAAAAGATCTGTCAAAATATTATCGATTCTTTTGAGAAAAGATTATATCAACTCTACTCTTTATGAGGCTGGGGTAAGGAATCAAGAATTTTGTAAAACTCTTCAATACTTTCAAATCGCTTATAAACAGAAGCGAAACGAATGTAAGCAACTGAATCAACCAATTTTAATTCTTCAAGAACCCATTCCCCTAAAATTTCACTGCTAATTTCCCTCTCTTGAGTTGATATAAGTCTTTTTTTTATAGATGAAACTGCTTGTTCTAAAATTTCTGTGGGCACCGATAATTTTTGAAAAGCACGCAATACACCTGAACGCAGTTTATGCTCTAAAAACTGCTCTCTACGTTGATCGCGTTTCACAATACGAGGCCAGTTAAGCTGGGGGATCTCCAAAGTGGTAAATCGTTCAAAACAATGTTCACATTCACGTCTGCGACGAATTTGTTCTGAGCCTTGCATGAGTCGAGAGTCAATAACCCGTGTCTCTTCCGATGAGCAAAAAGGGCACTTCATACAAGATCCCCGCTTTTATAAACAGGAAACTGCTTACATAACATATTAACATCATATTTAATTTGATTGATTACATCTTGATTATTGGGTTGTGCAATCAACTGTGCTATCCATGTTGCAATCAGTTTCATTTCTTTCTCTTGCATCCCTCTTGTTGTAATAGCAGGTGTTCCTATACGAATACCTGAAGCAATAAATGGTGATCTTGGATCTTGAGGGATAGTATTTTTATTCAATGTAATATCAGCTAATCCCAATAACAACTCAGCAGATTTGCCTGAAATCTCTTGTTTTAATAAAGACACTAACATCAAATGATTATCAGTTCCACCTGAAATGAGTTCAAATCCATGATCAATGAGTGAATGACTTAATGTTTTAGCATTTAATAAAACTTGTTTTTGATAAGCTGAAAACTCTTGAAGACTGGCCAAATGAAAGCATAAAGCTTTAGCTGCAATAACATGAAGTAATGGGCCTCCTTGGGTTCCTGGAAAAATACTGTTGTTTAATTTTTTATAAACTTCAGGGTTATTTGATAAAATCAATCCACCTCGTGGACCGCGTAATGTCTTATGAGTCGTTGATGTGACTACATCGGCTAGATTGACAGGAGATGAATGTAAATGAGTTGCTATCAATCCACTAATATGAGCAATATCTGCTACTAAATAAGCGCCTACTTTATCCGCAATCGCTCGAAAACGAGTCCAGTCAATAGATCTTGGATAAGCTGAATACCCTGCAACAATAATCTTAGGTTTGTGTTCTAGCGCACTTTTTTCAATGTGATCATAATCAAGATAACCTTTTTCATTTAAATAATAAGGGACCGATTTATAATAAATTCCTGAGAAATTAACAGCGCTTCCATGCGTTAAATGACCACCATGAGTTAAATCCAAACCCATTAATGTATCACCGGGTTGAGCAAGGGCTTGAAAGACAGCATTATTGGCACTTGATCCAGAATGAGGCTGAACATTGGCGTACTCACAATTAAAAAGGCTACATGCTCTTTTTATCGCAAGATTTTCTATTTCATCAACAACTTCGCAACCCCCATAGTAACGCTTGCCTGGATATCCTTCAGCATATTTGTTCGTTAAGATAGTACCTTGTAGTCGCATCACCTCAGGATCAGCATAATTTTCTGAAGCGATAAGTTCAAGATGATGTTCTTGTCGTTGTAATTCTAAAGCTATCAAATTCCACAAAGTAAGATCTTTTTTTACCACAATAGTCCCTATGAAATGAATTAAATATCATTGTCACCATGCT
>RFNU01000191.1 GCA_009927065.1 bacterium
AAATGCAATTAAGGGTAAGGATTTCATGAAAACTTCTCAGAATTTAATTTGAAGAATATGCCAAATTTATCAATTCCGTATATGGTATCGTTGTCCTGAGAAGATAGCAAGCGAGCTTGATGGAATTGATGCACGAAATGTTGTAGAAGCATTCCTTCTTGCGCATCAATCAGATATAAATGCGGCAAAACAGCGTTTGCTATAATTCTGTTTGCATCCATGTGTTGTAATGAACTAATCGGCATATCAATACTAGTATTGCGCCACATTTGTTTTCTTTCATCTAAGTGATAACAAATCATGGCATTTTCAGAATCAACATAATATAAATGCTGTTTATCAATTAAAATTGGAGTTTCAGCTGTTGCTTCTAAAACAGTTTTCACCATTCCCGTATCTTTATCAAGCAAGTGGATCGTGCCATCTGATATCTTCGAGACAAGAGTGTCACTTAATACATTCAAAGGATGAAACACTTGTTTCTGACCAAGTCCATTATGTGTTAATCCTGCAATCTCAACAAAACCACGATAATTCCAACGCATCATCCCATTTTTACGATCAAGCGAAACAATCCCATTACCTGGAAAAGATAAATAGATAGCGTGTTCATCAGCACAAGGGCTATAGGCACTTTCTTGATAATATTGAGAGAAATTTTGTAGTGTAACTCTCCAATACAAATTTAATTCAGGTGTAATCAATTCAGCAATATTATGAATATATTGAATAAAAATATCACCATTTTCAAGCACCAGTGGTGATGTTAGTAAAGGTGCTTCCAATTTTTTTTCATACATCATCTCAAGATTAGGCCAAGATAAAACAACCAATCCTTTCTGACTTGTAGAAAGAATAATTTTATTATCACTCATAACTGGTGCAACTAATACTTTAAAATCATTTAATTTCTTATACACAGTAGAAGTATGGATGTCCGTTACAACCAAGGCGTCATTCTCAAATGACAAGATAAAATCTTTAGTAATAACAGGGTCAATTTTATGATGCCTTTTAGTTAATAACTCTGTGATTGATGGCAATGATATTCTTTGAGCTGCAAGAGTTTGAGGTTTGTTTTCTTGATGTATTGTTACACCATCATCTTTGGCAGGGTCTTGATAAGAACTTTTTGTATTATTTGAGCAGCCCATCAATAAGACTAAAACCATCGATACACTTTTATAATATGATGTCATCATAGATTATTCCTTAAGAGGGTTGTGTTAATACAAGATAATTATATTCTGCGACCAGGATTGCTTTATGTGCTTCATCAAGATTATCGCGCTCTAATAAATGCTCATATTGAGCTAAAGCCTTATCAATTTCATGAAGCTGCGCATAATTTTTAGCTTCAAGATGTTCTTTCATGATAACTAAAGAGTCTTCATTTAATTCTTTTAACGCTGTTAATGAGCCTTGATAATCTTGATTTAAATAAGCAAGCTCTGCTTTTTTGAAAAAAGCTAATGATTTTATAATAGGAACACTCGCCTTTTGAGCTAACCAATCAACTTGTTGTGCTGCATCTTCAATTTTGTTATTTTTCATCAAATAACTGCCTAAAGACATTGTAGCTAAAGCAGCATATGGGCTTTTTTTATAATCTTTTTGCAGTATATTCACAGTATGTTGGACTGAAACTTCATCTTGACGATTGATGGCGTCAACAACTGTCTGATAATGTTCACTCGCTGCCAAGAGATACTGTTGAAATCTATAATTTGAATAAGAATGGACACTAATTCCTGTGACAATAGTAAGAAAAATTCCGAGTAAAACTTTTTTATTCTGTAGCCAAAAGCCCATTAAATTATCCACAAATTGATCATCGTGTTTCTCATTAAGCATTCATACTCTCCTAGTTTTTGAATTTAAAATAAATAATGCAAACATTATACTGCGACTTAAAAAATAATCTGTAAAAGATATCTTATTTTAATGAAGTTTCTTCTTTGAATAAAGTCAGCTTTAACCTTGAGTTTTATTAATAAACACACTTTTTCTTGATATGCTTCCAACGCACCAATCTTATTTTATAAAGCTTCTTTATAAAAAATTCAATAATATCTATTTTAATCACTTTGTTTAGAACTTATTATAACGCCGAAGATTAAAAGACTATACCAACTCAGTTATTGTTTTTTAATTCTAAAATAATTTAAAAGCATTTTATTGTTCAGCCCCCTAACATCATCATCTTGCTCTTTTATATAGCCACACTTTCTTCTTTCATATCAATATTTTTATGCACATGCCTTTGTAGTGAAAAATGATAGGTTCTACTCAACAAAAGAACGGCTCTAAACCATAATATTGTTAAAAAAAGAACAATAAAGAAAACATAAGGAATTGTTGCAATCAGACTATTACCTGCAACAGCAAATAATACAAATAAAATAACGCTTCCACCCGACCGTCCAAAACGCGATACGATACCATCAATCACAGCTTTTCCATTTAAGCGCTCTGCAGCAGTCAATCCAATATAAGCCATTTCTTTTGTTGTATCAAAAACAGAATAGCGCGTACCTCGAAGAAGGGTTATATGAAGCACCCCTGCATATAACGAGAGATTAAGAGCATCGATACCGGCAAAAAGTTGGCTATGAGCAATCACCTCTATTTGTGCAAAATAAAATAAGCTCCCTGTTAAAATAAAAGTCATAGGGGTAATGAGGGCTGTGGCTGTCCATCCAGCGTAACGTAATGACAAGTTATTAACAAACAAAGAGAAGATTGTTGCAGTAATTGAAGTATACATGGCTACATCAGATAAAAACGCATTAGAGTCTCCTTGATGATCGACGCTAAAGGCTAATCCGACTCTTTTAAGAAAAATAAAATCTGAAAGAGTATAAACGATATTGTAGCTCAACACGACAACAGTGATGTAAAGCAAATTCTTAGAACGGAATACTAACGTTAAACACTCTCGTAAAGAATGTTGTTTTTTTTGATGTGATTTGCAGGCAATCACTTCTTTTTCTGCGAGAGGACTCATGTGATGTTGATGAAATTGATTAAGAAGCAACATTCGATAAGTCGTTAATGTTATAAAACAAAAAACAAGAACAGCAAGCATGATACGCAAAAAACACTGATCCCATTGTGTAGCACCAATAGGCCAATCAGGATTATATGGAATCTTTGAGAAATATCCTGAAAGCTTTCCTGCCAAGATACCTGAGGTTCCAATCGCTATCGTAAATAAAGGATAGGTGAACTTTGCTTCATCATGAGTCGAAATATCGTTTGCTAAGCCCCATACTAACAAGCTCACTACAGTTGTACCCCATAAATCAGCACTAGTATAAAACAATGTATGCATCCAATAACGGATTAAAGCAGGGGCTGCCTGAAAGCTTTGTGGTAGAATTGCCATCAGAAAATCAGCGGCAGCATTTAATGCAAAAATCTCTTGAAAAGGATTCAAAAGAAATGAATAAAGCGCAAAATAAGCTGTAAAAAGGGAAACAATTGTATAAAAAACAAATGCTCTAGTAAAAAGCATCGATAACGATAAAAAGAATCCTGTTAGCAAAAATGCCCCTGGTGTAATAAAGAAAGGCTTTAAATAAGCCATTGACTCAGCGCCTGCACCGGGGGTATAAAGAATAATTGTTTTTTTTATAGGCAAAAGGATACTATAAACAAAATTTGTAGAAAAAAATAATAAAAACAATATAAAAATTTTTTTCTTATTATAAGCCACTGTAGGCAAAAGGAAGGTTGCAAAAGCCTTCTGCAGTGAAGACTTTTGCGATACAGTTTTAATAAAAATATCGATCATGAGTAACCATCCTTAAGTTATCAATGTTAATAATAACAGGATCCTTTTCTCTCTTATTCAGCATGCTTATCAGCTGAGCTATTTATATTCAGCATGATTTGTTATGAGCCTCTATCGCTTGACTTGTTTGATGACGGCCCAAGTTTGTAATAGCGATCATCCATAAGATAGTAATGATGCAGATAATAAAGAAAACATAAGGGATAGTTAAAACAATATTATTACCAAGAATTGCATACAAAAAGAATAAAATAAAGCTACCGCCTGATTTGCCAAAGCGAGATGCAATACCATCAATAGCGGCTTTACCATTCACTCGCTCTGCTTTGGTAAGGCCAATGTAAGCCATTTCTTTAGTGGAGTCAAAAACAGAATACTTGGCACCTCGAGTTAAACACATATGAGCAGCACCCGCATAAAGTGCAATCAAGTCTAGCGGCATAACAGGAAATAAACCATGCAATCCATTGAGTTGAGCTAGATAAAAAAATGAACCCGATAGAATATATACGATGGGCGTCATTAATGCAGTGACTGTCCATCCAGCATAACGCAAAGAAATATTACTAATTAATAAAGCAAAAACAGTGGATACAATAGATGTATAAGTCAGTACCATGGAAAGAAAATCATTAGATCCAACCTTGTTTTCAGGACCAAAAGAAAGCTCAACGCGTTTATTAAAAATGACATCTGAAAGGTTGTAGACTAAGTTATAACCCATCACAATAATAGTCAAATACAATAGATTCTTAGAACGCATCACCTGATAAAAACAATCCACAATAGAAACATGCTGTTCGCCTTGACCTTCTGCGGTTTGTTTTCTAGGATTGTGCGCTACAGCTGCTGTATATCCACAATGCACGAAATAAGCATATAAAATTAAAATTGAAGAACAAACAGCTAAAACAACAAGCATAATGCGTAAAAAAGCCTGATCCCACTGATTATGCCCATAGAAGAAATGAGGATTGTAAGGTAATTTTGTTAAGTAAGAAGAGATTTTTCCTGCGAACATTCCTGAGAAGTTTGCACCTACTGTAAACAATGCATATGTTGCTTTTGCTTGAGTATGTGTTGATATTTCATTAACAAGGCCCCATAAAAGCAATGTTAACACTGTAGTGCCCCAAAGCTCTGCAAACGCATAAAAAAGAGTATGCATCCAATATCTAATCAAAGCAGGACCTGCATGAAAATGACTAGGTAACACTTTCATCATAAAATCAGCAGTTGAATCTAAGGTTAAATAATCTCTAAAAGGGATAAGGATAAATGTATACAAAAGAAAATATGTTGTAAAAGTAAGAATGATAATTCTAAAAACAGCATCTCTATTGAATCGCCGTGCTAACGATAAGAAATACCAGGTCACAAGAAATGCTCCAGGAGCAACAGCGAAAGGCTTCAGATAGGGCAAAGCCTCTGAACCTGCACCAGGAGAGTACATGATAATAGTTTTTTTTAATGGCTGAAGAATATTATAAACAAAAGAAACAAGAAAAAAAAGGCAAAAAAGAATACAAACTTTTTTGGCATCTTCTCTCTTGATAGGAAATAATAAATTCAATATTGAAAAAAAATACGATTTTTTCACGGAAGATGTGGATTTAACTGTACTCATAGTTTCTGGATACAACCTTGTGTGATAATGATAACAAAACTAACGTGCTACAATGCATCAAGCTAAATATTAAAAAATATAACTAACTGGCCGCAGCATTAATACTTTGAATTTTCTGTAAATACTGTTGTCTTCTGCGAGTCTTATCTAGGACATCACCTGCTAATTGGCCACATGCGCCAAGAATATCTTGCCCGCGTGTTTTGCGAACTGTCGTTATTATATTGTTTTTTGAACGAACGATTTCAGCAAATTTTTTAATCTGCTCCATTGACGTTGATTCAAACTTTGTTGTTGGAAATGGATTAAAAGGAATTAAATTAACTTTTGCACGACCTGGAAAATAGCGATTAACAAGCTTGGCTAAGGTGTAAGCGTGCTTTTCTGAGTCATTCACGCCATTAAGCATAACGTACTCTAGAGTAACATGCATTTTACGATCATGAGCATCTAAATAATCTACAACGGCTGGAAGTAGAACATCTAAGGGATATTTTTTATTCAATGGAATAATTTGAGAGCGTGTCTGATCATCTGGAGCATGTAGCGAAAGAGCTAGGGCAACATCTGTTTCCTGCGCTAGGCGCTCAAGGCCTGGCACAACTCCAGAGGTGCTAATCGTTACTCGACGTTTGGATAATCCATAAGCATAATCATTCATCATCACTTGAACAGCAGGGATGACTGAGTCAAGATTACGTAGTGGTTCGCCCATGCCCATGAAAACAACATTAGTCACCAGCTGTGAGTGTAAGTGCTCTGGAAGAAGCGCGTTTTCTTCTGTGAGTGTTTTATTAACAAACCATAGCTGTGAAACAATCTCGTGTGCCGAAAGATTACGCTCAAACCCCTGAGTTGCCGTATAACAAAACTGACAATTTAATTCACAACCTACTTGTGAGGATACACATAAAGTGGCTCGTGTTTCTTCAGGTATATAGACAACTTCAACTGCTGAACCTGTAGAGGTTTTTAACAACCACTTCCGTGTACCATCATCCGAACGCTGATCACGCAAGATCTCAACACTTGGATAATAAAAATGCTCGGCAATAAAAAGCCTGAGTTTTTTACTTAAATCCGTCATTTCATCAAAAGAAGGGACAAAACGTTGATGCATCCATTGCAATATTTGTCGACCACGAAAAGGCTTCTCATGATGTTGCACAAAAAATTGCTCTAGTGCTTCTTGAGTCATCCCCAAGATGTGTTGGCGTGTTTCTTCAGCGGACATGATCTCAGTTTTCTCACAAATAGAGTTTAAAATTTAACGTGTTCTAACACAAAGCTCGATGTTATTGAAAAAGAATTCGATTTCATTTGCTGCATTTTCTTTCGAATCAGATCCGTGTATAGCATTTTCATCAATAGTTTTTGCAAATAAAGAACGAATTGTGCCTGGAGCGGCATCTTTAGGATTGGTAGCACCCATCAATTCGCGATTACGTGCAACCGCATCTTCGCCCTCTAGCGCCATTACTAGGACTGGACCTGAAATCATAAAGCGAACAAGATCCCCAAAGAAGGGACGTGCTTTGTGGATAGCATAAAAATCTTCAGCTTGCATTTGGCTTAAGTGCACCATTTTTGCAGCAACAACAGCTAAGCCAGCTTGTTCAAAAATATTAATAATTGCCCCAATGTTGTTATTAGCGACAGCATCTGGTTTGATGATTGATAGTGTACGTTCCATAATTTATTACCAAAACATAATTGTTAACGCCCATTATATCTTTACACGAAGATTAAGCAAGAATTAAACATGAATTTAAAATGAAATCTGTGCATAATTTTGATTTGAACTATCACTTAGAAATATCCGCTTCTCTATCAAACAGAAAAACTTTCATTGCAACCACAAGAATGCTTTGCATTAGGGTTTTCCAAATGTAACATTTGACCAAAACCAGATGACGTTAGATTGACTTTTAACCCATTTAAATAATCTCTACCTATCTCTTTGTTAACAAGAATGGCTATTTTTTCATTCAGTGTAATATGAAGATCATCTGGAGTGCTATGATCGACCTCTTCTATCTTGTAAGACAACCCTGAACAACCACCTTTAATCACATCAATTCGAAGGTATGGCTTAGTGATGAAATCAAGAAGATACTTTCTTGCTTCATCTGAGACATGAATTTCAATATGTTCATTATTACTCATTAGTCTTCTCTCCTTTAAAAAGGGTTGTTATCAGAGCAATCAACTCATCTCTCTCTTCAACAGTAAAATCCCAACCAAAACTTAATCGACATATACGTTGCTGTTGGTCCACTGAATATCCAAGATGACTTAAAATATGAGAACCTTCTGCTGCATATGCACTACAAGCTGAGCCTTTTGAATAAGCCACCTCTGAAGCAAAAGTCTCTATATTTTTTTCCAAAGAAGGATGGATACTAAAAGTGACTATATGCGGTAAAGAATGCTCTTGTGTTAATAACGTCAACCCTTTTAAGTTTCGAAGAGTACTCAAAACAACACGTTGATGTTCTTTGAGTTCTTTTTGGTTTTTTGCAGTCCAATAGCTTAAGGCTGCTTCAAAGCTTGCAATCATTATGACAGGAAGTGTTCCTGATCGGCGATTCTCTTGCTGACCTCCTCCTAAAAAGAGAGGTTTAACGACTTTTCTAGGGCGCAAGCGTAAAAAAAGCGCACCTATACCGACAGGTGCTCCCATTTTGTGCCCTGAAAAACTCATTGACTGACAAGGTATGTGTTGCAAGTTAATTTCAATTTTACCTAAAGATTGGGCGGCATCAAGATGAACATAAATACCGTGCTCTTTTATCCATGGCCATAATATTTCCAAAGAATCTAGCCACCCTAATTCATTATTACCCAGGGGAAGTAATAAAATACTCGTCAACGGATCATCAATTAAAGATTTAACCTCTTGCACTGCCAACAACCCTGTATTTTTATCTAAAGGTAAGGATTGAACTTTTAGCCCCCGTTCATTGCCTAAAGCTAAAGCAGGTTCAATCAAAGACTTATGTGCCAACGGATGATAGTAAACAGAGGCTTTTTTATGTTTATCTAAAAGCGTTTGGACAGCGATTTGAATAGCCAAATTATTAGCCTCTGTTGCTCCTGATGTCCAAATTAATTCTTTGACCAGGCATTGTAAACGAGTAGCGACTTTTTCTTGAGCACGATCAATCAACTCAGTAGCTTGGCGCCCAAAAGGATGTTGGGCCCCAGGATTGCCTAAAACATTGTCCATCGAGGCAATCAATAGTTTTTTTACGCTTGGTAACAGCCTCATTGTAGCGGCATTGTCACAATAATACATAAGCTTAAGACCTTTTTGTCAATGCTTTAAAAAAGCCAAATAAAAACTTAACATCATCTTCTTGAGTCAGAATTTTATTAAAAATTACTCTTAAGCGAAGTAAAGTACGCTCAAGAGTTGTTCGTTGACAAAAATCTTTCATAATCTCATTATGAGTAATATCATCAATGTACTGATAAAAAGCTTGAGTCAATCCAATTGAGCTTGTTTGTTCAGATAATGCTTCATCGATGTGATCGGGACAAGCATGCTTTTCTTGCGCAAGGCCTAAAGAGTAAGTCACAATCTGAACAGCTTGAGCCAAATTCAGGGAGCTGTAATTTTTATTAAAAGTCGGAATAAAACACTGCAAGTGGCAATACGATAACTCTTTATTCGTCAAACCAGTGCGTTCTGAACCAAATAATAAAACAACTGAACGGTTGTTTATTTGACTAAGGCGCTCAGATAACTCGGGTAATGAACAATGGTTAACATTCATTTCTCTTGGCCGAGCTGAAAAGCCAACGATAAAATGCTCTTGTGCTAAAAGTCGATCTAGATCTTTTTCAATCATAGCGTTGTCAAGCAAGTCACTAGCATGTGAGGCCAGCTGATACGCAGGAGAGCTATGAATATCACATTGTGGGGCGATAACAAGCAATTGATTAAACCCCATGACCGACGCTGCGCGTGCAGATGCACCAACATTTTCAGCTAATTGTGGCCGACATAAAGCTACTTTATATATTTTTTTTGCATTCACACTCTAAGTCTATTCCTAAAACATCTGTTTTTTGTTAACATTATACCCTCTAAAATCCAATAAGAGCTAGCTTTTATGCACCCAAATGTTAATTACAGTATCAAAATTTTGCGCGATCTAGGAAAAAAAATCGCTCGTTATTTCGATGATCGTTCACAGCATTCATCAGAGGTTGAATTTCAACCAGGTCCTGTAAGTTTTCTCAATGGTATTGTTGATAAACTGTTCAATGAGCTCAATAGGGCTTATGACAATCCTGTTATCATTGATCTTGATAAAGCGACAGCTTTAGAACTTCAAAGTGCAGAGCATCATGAAATTTGGGGATACCAAGTTCTTTGCGGTTATGATAATTTTTTAAACAATATTCCTCTATTTTGTCTTACATTATCTAATTTCAGATACGGTCAAGTACAGCATGCTGTTATTTATAATCCTTTAACAGATGAAGTGTATCATGCAAGTAAGGGCATGGGCGCTCAAGTGAATGGGCATCGTTTACGCATTCAGCCAAAAAATGATATTCAAATGGCTTACCTTAATCGAGTGCAAGATGGTTTATTATCACCTATCAATAATTGCGCTTTACGTTTACTGGGTTCACCGAACTTAGAGCTTGCTTACTTGGCTGCCAATCGTGCTGATGTTACGTTGCATCATATGGCTGATTCAATCAATATCACTGCAGGTAAATTGATTGCTCGTGAAGCTGGCGCTATGTGCTTTATTCATGAAGGTGCAACAAAGCGCGATCAACTTGTTCTTAATGGTTCTATTGAACACCTTAAGAGAATTATTGACACTCTAACACAAGCAGCTGGCAGCAACTAATTTAAAGTAATCTCTGGGAATTTTCCATTCAGAGTTTTTAAAAAACTCTTGAACAAAACACGTGCGCAATCCTTTTCGTTGACGGGAAGGTCAAGCACGTCCTGCTCT
>RFNU01000052.1 GCA_009927065.1 bacterium
AAGTAACAGCAATTAATTGCTGTTACTTGCTCTTTCATATAGAGTATCAAAAAAATGTCAATCAAGGTTATCTTTTTGTATCTATCATACAGCTTATTTATATGAGAAATGCTTAAAGCTCAATTTTTTTGACAGCATTGCATCTAAAACGATAGACTCATTCGAAAGATCGGGATGATTGTTAAATGATAGGATATCAATTATGGCGTTAGTTACTTTAAAACAACTGTTGGATATTGCTGCAGAGCGAGAATTTGGCATACCTGCTTTTAATGTCAATAATCTTGAACAAGTACAAGCTATTATGAATGCTGCAGATCAAGTTAATGCCCCTGTTATATTACAGGCGTCAGCAGGTGCGAGGCGTTATGCTGGTTCTTCTTTTTTAAAGGCATTGTTACATACCGCTGTTTCTACTTATCCCCATCTTCCAGTGTGCTTACATCAAGATCATGGTGCTTCTCCCGCTGTTTGTATGCAATCCATTCAGTTGGGATTTTCTTCTGTTATGATGGATGGATCGTTAAATGAAGATATGAAAACTCCATCTTCATTTGATTACAACATCGCTGTTACACGAGAAGTTGTTCGTGCCGCACATCCTTGTGGGGTTTCAGTTGAAGGCGAACTCGGGTGTTTGGGATCACTGGAATCTCATCATGCTCAAGAGGAAGATGGTAGTGGAGCGGTAGGTGAGCTAACAGATGATCAGTTATTAACTAATGTTGAGCAAGCAATAGTGTTTGTTAAAGAAACTCAAGTTGACGCTCTAGCGATTGCTATAGGGACCTCTCATGGAGTGGCCAAATTTACCAAACCACCAGAGTCTGAGCATATCTTGGCATTAGGAAGATTAGCCCAACTTCATCAAGCTTTGCCCAATACCCATTTTGTTATGCATGGTTCATCCAGTGTTCCTCAAGAGCTACTTCATAAAATCAATCAATATGGTGGGAGCCTGCCTCTGAGTTTTGGTGTTCCTGTGGCTGCAATTCAAAAAGCAATCACACTAGGTGTTCGTAAAATTAATATCGATACAGATTTGCGCTTGGCTGCAACAGCTGCAATTCGAGCTTACCTTTTTGAGCATCCTGATGCATTCGATCCTCGATATTATTTAGCCGAGGCACGTAAAGCTATGCAACAAATTTGTATTCAACGATTTACTCAATTTGGTTGTTGCAATCAGGCTCCAACAATAAAAGTTAAGACACTTGAGGAAGTTGCTAAACTTTATTGAGAAGACTTAATGTATGAGCTATGAGATCAAATTGATCTATTGTAAGAGGTATGATTGATAATCTATTACCTTGGTTTATTAAAGGACATTGACCTAATGGAAGCTTTTTGATCTCATGCAACGTTAATGGCACATTAAACTGCTCTTTAAACTGAACATCGATGCTAAGCCATGGTTCTTTAGGGGATCGATGGCCTTGAGCGTAATAAGGCGAGGAAGGATCAAAAGCTGTAGGATCTGGATAATATGCACCAACTATCTCCATTAACCCATAAATACCAGGAGTTGGGCAGCTGGAGTGATAAAAATAAACGAAATCGCCTTCTTTCATTGTTTTTATAAAATTACGAGCTTGATAGTTGCGGATACCGTCCCATCGACCTTTTTTTGCTTTAGCAAGATCGATGATGCCGTATTCTTCAGGTTCTGATTTAAATAACCAGTATTTTTTCATGAGTTGGTCCTTAAGCAAAAATTCATTTATATTAAATACGTTGACGTATGATAGAGCAAGTTTTATGGATAAACTTTTAAAATTAGTGTGCAATCATGACACAATTGGTATTGGTGAAGGTCCTTTTATTAAAAATTTTTTAGACGCATTAGCGTTGACACGAGCAGCACAATTACCTGTTTTAGTGTGTGCATCATCACACTATGCTCAATATGCGCGCGAGCTTGGTTTTTATGTTCAATCATGGAGAGGTGCGCAACAGTTTGAAATCATGATTGATCATGTTGATTATGTAAGTCATCAAGGATTTTATAGTTTTGGATCGGATAACTTAATTAAAGAACGCAATATTGTCAGTTTTTTAGCAAAACGCATGGCGGTTATTGCTGATCGTAAGCATTATGTAGAAGGACTTGCTCATCATTTCTATGCAGAAGTTATGCCTCAAGCTAGCTCGATTGCTGCACGTGCTTGTTTAAAAATAGATGCTCGCTTAGATTTTATTGATAAGTATACTGTAGATAACAATTGGATTATGCAATTACACATCGATCATTTACAAGATTATACGCACATTATTGATCAACTGAATGCGATTCCGGGATTATTAGATTATGGATTGAGCACAAAAGTAGCTGATCATGTTTATCTTTATAGTGAAATGAATTTCGAAGAATTATCAATTGTCACTTAATAATCCTATTATTATTTTTCGTTATAATATGAGCCAAACCCTTGATTTCCAAAAGAGTATCTTTGATAATCTTAAAGAGCTTATCTTCAAGAATCAAAAAATCATATGCGAAATTGTTCTATTTGTACTGCAGAATCCTATAAAATCGATGATCTTTCTAAGTATTTACGTTCTGAAGGTTATGAACCTAAATTTTATGATGATATTATTCACATAGAAAAATACCGTGAGGATGAGGCATGGCCAGTTGGAGACATTTTTATTTTTCCTTACGGATGCTTTGTAACATGGGGGCTAGATGAAGATGAAGACGAACAAATAGTTCATCTGGTTTCTAATTTTCAAATCAATCCTACAGTAGCTGCGTTTAAAGATGTGGCATTTTTTGTGATTAGTAATAATCCAGAAGAAGAACCAGTCATTAATGAAGAAGACGACGAAATCATTTTGCCAATGAACGATCCGTTAGTCAAACTCTCTTTTTCTCACGGATTATCACAGTCAGTTAAATTAAATTCATTTGAGCAATCAATATCTATTACTATTGACAATACACGCCATCTTCCTCAAGAACTGGCTAAAAAAGGTCGTATACCTCTTTCTAGTATAGAAATTGCAAAGTTAATGGGGCATTTGTTTGCGCAGCGTGACGCTATGAATTTAGATAGCGACATCCTAGATACT
The DNA here is from genome assembly GCA_009927065.1 of bacterium. Taxonomy (GTDB): domain Bacteria; phylum Pseudomonadota; class Gammaproteobacteria; order Berkiellales; family Berkiellaceae; genus LLD-282. Next base: position 3,073 of record RFNU01000052.1, read on the forward strand.
CCTGAGTTTTTTTGGCGCCGACCAAAATACGAGCCTTACTATTTAATGGCATCAAACTACTTAGATATTCAAGCTCGCGTTGCTATTTTAAATAGAAAGCTTGATCGAGTTCATGAATTATATGATATTTTATCTAATGAGCATAAGCATCTTCATTCTACACGATTAGAAGTCGTTGTTATTATTTTGATTATGATAGAGGTATTTTTTACCCTGTTCAGAGAGTGGGATTTATTAATTGTTTTCTTTTCAAAATTAATTCCTTGATCATCAGAGAGATAGTTTTTTCTCTGTAAAATCGATACAATGAGCTATTCTTATTTCTAACGTCAAAACTTGCATGCTCACTAAATTATTTATCGAGACCTGGGGCTGCCAAATGAACGAGTATGACTCGCAAAAAATGGCGGATCTTTTAGCTAAATCTCATAAACTTCAACAAATCAACGATCCTATGCAAGCAGATGTTTTGTTATTAAACACTTGCTCTATTCGTGAAAAAGCTCAAGAGAAAGTTTTTTCTTTACTGGGTCGATGGAAAGATCTTAAAGAATCGCGGCCTCATGTCATTATTGGAGTTGGTGGATGTGTAGCTAGCCAAGAAGGCGATCAAATCTTTAAAAGGGCTCCTTTTGTTGACTTTGTTTTTGGACCTCAAACACTTCAACATCTTCCCTTATATGTCAATCAAGTCTTAGCAGGTGTTAAGCATCAAGTTAATATTGATTTTTTACCCGATGAAAAGTTTGATAACTTACCAGATCCTCGTGCTGAAGGGCCTACATGCTTTGTCACAATCCAAGAAGGATGCTCAAAATATTGTAAATACTGTATTGTTCCTTTCACGAGAGGCCAAGAAGTTAATCGATCTTTTAATGATATTATTGCCGAAATTCATGAATTGGCTCAACAAGGTGTTCGAGAGGTTACTCTTTTAGGACAAAATGTTAATGCGTATCAAGGTCAGACTCCAACGGGCGAACCTGCTGATCTAGCCAGTTTGATTTTTTACGTATCACATATTCCTGGGATTGATAGAATACGTTTTACCACATCTCATCCCGTTGAGTTTTCAGATACGCTTGTAGATGCTTATGCACATGTTCCTCAACTGGTGTCACATTTACATTTACCGGTCCAAAGTGGTTCAGATCGCACTTTACAAGCTATGGGACGAGGGCATACAATTGCTTCTTATATTGAAAAAATTCAAGATCTTAAAAAGATTAGACCTGATTTAACATTAACATCTGATTTTATTGTTGCTTATCCTGGAGAGACGGAAGAAGATTTTCAAGAAACACTAAAATTAGTTGATTTGTTAGAATTTGATCAATCATTTAGCTTTATTTATTCTCCACGACCAGGTACTTTAGCCGCAGGGTTACCTTGCGATCTGACTTTAGAAGAAAAGAAAAACCGATTAAATCGCTTACAAGAAAAACTTGCGCATTTTGCGCTAAAAACTCAGAATAACATGCTGAATAAATCTTTTAGTGTCTTGATCACCGGCCCTTCTAAAATGGGAAATACTTTTGTTGGTCGTACAGAAAACAATCGTGTTGTTCATGTTGTTGGAGCTCATCAAAAGTTAGTTGGTTGTTTTGTAGATGTGCTTATTACTGAAGTCATGCCAAACTCATTAAAGGGGCGTTTTCTTAGGCTAAACGATCCTTATCTAGAACAACGCTCTTTTTTAAATGATTTAAATGGAGTTGTCGATGAGCAAAGATCAGAAGAGTATAAATATGGTGTCGAGTGTTGAAGTCGTTAAGCTCGATTTATCTTCAGTGTCCAATCATGCTTTACAAGGCATATGTGGTTGTTTTGATGAAAATTTAAAGTTTATTGAACAAGAATGCAGTGTTGATATTCATCGAAAAGGAAATTGTTTTTTTATTCAAGGTGTCAATCAACAAGTTCAGAAAGTGACTCAATATATTCAAGCTCTTGCCAGAAAGTCTCATTATCAAGAAATTGATTTGAAGCTTGTACGAGAGTTAGTTCTTAAGGATTCGAGCTCTAAGTTTTCCACACCAGGATGTATTCCTAGACATGGATCCCAAGAAGAATATATTCAAAAAATCAAAAAAAATACTATTACTTTTGGTATCGGACCTGCTGGCACTGGAAAAACCTATTTGGCCGTTGCAGAGGCAGTTACG
>RFNU01000166.1 GCA_009927065.1 bacterium
TTTACCATTAATTGGTAGTGTTCTTCCTTTTCCTTTAAAAGTGATTTCTTGGACGTGTGGTTTAACTCATTTTAATGTGATTATTTTTATGAGCGCTGTTGCCGTTGGCCGACTCGCACGATACTCTTTATTACTGTTACTCAATAAAATTCCATCAAAAAAAATAGTCGAGAAAAAATAAAAGAATAATTTTTGAAATCTCTTTGTCATAACGTCTTTGGGTCAAGCTCAAAGCGCAATGCTCAATGAGACGTCAAAAAAGAACGTTAAGTGGCAGCACAGTGTTGCTGTCGCTTAATGGGAAGCCCGGCCATTCATGGGTGGTAGTTTGTCATCACGAAGTTGCAAGATCCTATATTTCCACGGGAAGCTACCAGATCGCTTTGATATCAGGATAAGATGATCGCTGTCTTTAAAATCCATCATCCAGCTCGAACATTGCCCAATAATGTTAAAAAGCGCTAGATAAGTTTTTCTCAGCTTCTTTTTTTAGCGGAGATCTAACAGCGTTACTTATAGACTTTTTAGCAACATTTAATAATACGACTTTTGAATAGTTACTCTTGCTTAAGCTTAACCTTAAAAATAAATCTCGTAGCGACTCGATAATATAATTGAAGAATGCTACTAACATATTGTGTTGAGTGACCTGAAGATCGAGCTGAAGCCTTGCTAATAACTTTTTAATAATCATCTCTTGTTCTTTATTCTTTTCGCAATACCTATATACGCTTGGTAAATCATCCAGACTGTGTTTGAGCGAATCATAAAAGTCAGCTAAACATGTTTTGCTGTGAGGATTCATAGACAAACTCTTCATATCTTTTATAGAAGCGTTGTTGTTTATGAAGGATAAGAGGGATGTGTAATTTTTTTCTATTTTTTTGAAGATACACTGAGCAATCACATCTGTCGTATATTCAATCTGTTTATCGGTACTTAAACGAGCTTCCATAACTTCTGCAAAGCAATCGACTCCTTTGCTCATAAGAAAGAGTACCGTCTTTATGCGACCAGCTTCAAGAGCCATTATGCAAGGAGTTTGATTGTCTTTATTTTTTACATTAATTTGGTCAAGAGAAACTCTCTCAATAAGCAGTTGAATAATGCTTGTGTTGGCTGATAAAGCTGCATGATGTAAAACATTCGAACCGTGCAGATCTTTTAACTCTGGCTTAGCTCCGTTATCAAGTAACAACCGCACCATGTCTTCATCATTCAAGGATGCAGCCTTCATCAAAACAGTCTCTTCATTTGCTCCTTGAAACGTATTAACTAAAACTTCTTTTTTAATCAGGTCTAAGGCCACTGTTTTATTGCTGCTTTCAACAGCATGCATCAGTAAGTTTTTTTTATTTGCATCTCTTTGATGTACATTGGTTTTTTCCAACATCGTAGTGATTGCGTCATGATTATTTTCACTATAAACAGCTCGAATCAAAGAAATAAGATCGGTTATATTATTACGACCATAAGCATTACGGGGTTTGCTGAGCTTTTTCTTTGCGTTAGTACCGTTCATTCCAGGCATAAGACACCTCCAGTTAAAATGACACTTCATGCACTTCGATATAAAGAATTTGTTTTTATATCAACTCAATGTACTGCTACATGACGCATCTGATATCATTCAAGACATCTGTTGACACTATCTTAGGTCTATAAAAAATTGACCCGCCAAAGAAAGACCTGTTACAAAACACAGACTGCCTCTAATGGCATGCTAACATGTATTTACAACCATTTCAACCAAGTAGTTCAATAAATACAATTAAACGACAGCACGTTGTTGCTGTTAACTTAATTGGCAGTACATCTGCTGTCGATCAAAAGGAGTTCACAAGAATGATGTTATGGCAAGTGCACATAAGTTTCTTGCTTTTTTTTCAGTCCAAAATCATAGCGCGCAATATACTCTGTTGCTTCTCCACACTCTTTAAACGCTAAAGTTTCTTCTTCTAAACGGATGAGGTGTTGTTCCAGACGTTCTATCTTTTCTGCAAGAGCTGTATGCTTGACTAAAATGATGTTAATAGCAGTATGCCGATGGTAAAGCTCTAAACCAAACAACACAGCACTCATCAATAAAAGTGCTGTGATAATGATATTAATCTTAAACACATGATCCTCTATGAAGATTTTATTTCTAAGGCTGTCTTAATAAAGTTTACAAATAAAGGATGGGGTTGTGTAGGTTTTGATTGAAACTCCGGGTGAAATTGAGTACCAATGAACCATGGATGGTCGCTTAATTCAATAACTTCAGCCAGATGTTGATGGGCTGAATATCCCGCAACAGTCATGCCATGCTTTTGCAGTTGATCAATATAAATAGAATTTAACTCATAACGATGACGATGTCTCTCGCTGATCTCTTTACGCTTATAAATATTATAGACCTGCGTACCCTCTTGAAGTTCACAGAGCTGAGAACCAAGACGCATGGTGCCTCCTTTATCACTTTGCTCTGTGCGTTGTTGGACATGATTCTGATCGTCAATCCAGTCCGTCATCAAATGAAACACTTTATGTTCAGCTTGAGGATTAAACTCAGCGGAAGTAGCCTCTGCATAACCAATAACATTTTGGACATACTCAATAACGGCTAACTGCATCCCAAGGCAAATACCAAAGTATGGTTTTTTATTAATACGACAATAGGTTGCTGTTGCAATTTTTCCTTTTATCCCTCGCTCACCAAATCCACCAGGCACAAGTATTCCATCAAATTGTTGCAAACGTTCATCGATAGAATGACCATCTTCCTCTAATTCTTCACTGGGAATATAATGAATGTTCACTTTAGCATTTAAAGCAATACCAGCATGTAATAAAGACTCATTGATCGATTTATAAGCATCTGCTAATGAGGAGTATTTACCGACAATAGCGATGTTTACTTCATGCAGGGGATGAATAATACTCTCTACCATGCGCTTCCAATCATCCATGACAACTTTATTCTTAGCAGTTAAAGACAATTTATCCATGACTTTCTCAAGCATGCCTTGCTGTTGTAGGATGAGAGGAACCTGGTAAATTGTTTTAACATCAGGATTTTCAAAGACACAATCCGGATGCATGTTAGCAAATAAAGCGATTTTTTTCCGATGATCTTTTGGTAAGGAAACACTAGAGCGACACACTATTAAATCAGGATTTAATCCTAAAGAGCGTAATTCTTTTACGGAGTGCTGCGTTGGTTTTGTTTTAATTTCACCAGAAGTCTCAATAAACGGAACTAAAGTAACATGCACTGACAAAGTATGTTTGATTTCAAAACGCAGTTGACGAACGGCTTCTAAAAAAGGTAAAGACTCAATATCACCAACAGTACCACCGATTTCAACAATAATAACATCAATATCAACAGGCTGATTAAGAATTTGTCGTTTGATTTCATCAGTAATATGAGGAATAACCTGAACCGTTCCACCTAAATAATCACCTTTTCTCTCACGAAGAATTGTTTCAAAAAATACTTTACCTGAGGTGATGTGATTTTGTTTAGTCATTGGGCGGTTTAAAAATCGTTCATAATAACCTAAATCAAGGTCTGTTTCAGCACCATCTTCAGTAACAAACACTTCTCCATGCTGATAAGGACTCATTGTGCCTGAATCAATATTCAAGTAGGGATCAGCTTTAACGATCGTCACATTGAGCCCCTCTTTTTCTAATAAAGTTCCAAGAGATGATGCTACTATTCCTTTACCTAGGGAAGAGAGTACTCCGCCTGTTACAAAAATAACTCGTTTAGATTGGTCCATACTGCTGTCTTTATTAATCAAATTGAAACAATTTTAAAGGAAAATAAGGGATTAAGATAGATAATAGGACGAATTTTTGATATTTTCTTGAGTGTATCATCATAAATACACAAAGAGGTCATTTGGATTACCTGACCAAAATTAATTGTTCATGCAATCCAAACATATTTAGCGATTAAGCAGATTTTGCTTTAGGTGCAGATCTCTTGGCAGCTGGTCTTGCAGCAACGGCTTTCTTAGCAGCTGGTTTTGCAGCAACGGCTTTCTTAGCAGCTGGTCTTGCAGCAACAGCTTTCTTAGCAGCTGGTTTTGCAGCAACAGCTTTCTTAGCAGCTGGTTTTGCAGCAACGGCTTTCTTAGCAGCTGGTTTTTTTTCTTCTTTTGCACTAGAAATGGTGTGGTCCATAGCCGCAGTAGGTTTTAGCTCAATACCCATTTTTTTTTCTTTTTCGTTCATAAAGTTACTCCATTATTTTAAACGATTCACAATTCAAACATAGCACATAAAATGAAATCATGATGAAAAATTGCGTGTTCTTTTAAGTTACAACTAAAAAAATTAAAAAAACTAAAAAAATTGGTTATAATATTGCTGCCATTCAATTCCATAACATCCTCTATGGCTGCTCAATAACACACCTTTGAGATCGTTAGAAATAACTCTTGAATGAGCGAAGTGTCGATCTTTTATTCGAACAATTAAAAAGCGAATTTAATCTTAAGATAAGAGAGTAGCTAGACTTACTGAATCAATAGGGAAAACAAACATGGTTATTGCTCGTACTAGCGTAAGGTGTATTTAACTTTGCGATGATTTGTAAAAAGCAGGGAGCGCTGTCTATTGAGTGTCATGCGACTCATAAACGCTTAAACTGCATGTTAGCGAAAATTTGCTGTAAGAACTTTTAGTCAATCATGATATGATTTTTTATCAAATGGACAAGTAGCATCATACTACTTGTCTATTGTATCAGATGCACAATGATAGTGTCTTAGCCTAGATGTTCATTAATAAAAGCCGTAAACCGCTCAGCATCAATCGCACCATAATTCTCAGCGATAATCTCGCCATCTTTTATAATACACACTTTAGGAATAGAGCGAATTTGAAAGTCAACAGCAATTTCTTCATTATCTACAACATTAATTTTACCAAATACCACATTTGGAAATTCATGTGAAACCTTTTCATATACTGGTGCAAATTGATGACATGGTCCACACCATGGCGCCCAAAAATCTAGAATCACCGGCTGAGAAGATTCTAAATGTTCTTTCAAAATTTGCTTATTCATATCAATAACTGACATAAAGCCTCCACGACTCTCTTTTTTTTAATTTCAATGACAACTAAAATTCAGTTTATCTTTTAAGATAGCCACATCCTAGCATTGTACTTTACAACAAGCAACCATTGAGCTTTTTAAATTAATTTGAAACCATTATAATTCATTGATTATTTTATTATTTCAATAATTTCCATAGTCAAGAGAGAAATCTCTTGATGAGCATCAATTGTTTTAAAACAAAGATCAAGTTGTTTTTGCTTTGTTTCATAATACTCAATAACCGGGGTCGTCAATTGATGAAAATAGACTAAACGTCTTTTGATATTTTCAGGATGATCATCGACTCGCTGCACTAAGGGTTCATGGGTAACATCATCTAATCCTTCCTGTTTTGGAGGATTATACAGAATATGATAGCTGCGACCAGAACCTTCATGAACCCGTCTTCCTGACAACCGTTCAATCAAAATGAGATCATCAAGTCGCATATAAAATACAAAATTAATACCCAAATTGCTCTGGCTTAACGCCTGAGCTTGAGAGAGAGTTCTAGGGAATCCATCTAAAATAAAACCATTGTTACAGTCCTCATGGTTCAAACGCTGCTCAATTAACTTAATCATCACTTCATCGCTGACTAAGGCGCCTGATTCTATAGTTTCTTGAATTTTTTTACCTAAAGAAGACTGTAAACGCACCTCTTCTCTAAGAATATGTCCTGTTGATATTGATGGAATATCATAATGAGCTGCCAATTGAGTAGCTTGCGTCCCTTTTCCCGATCCTGGGGGGCCAATTAATATTATTTTTTTCAATTTCGTCATTCCTATATTAACCTGAATTTTGCAGACCAATTGATATCAAAAGGATTGATTCAATAAAATTTATTTTTTTCATCACTTCAATATCTTTTCGTGCACGATAACGCCTCAACATCTCAATTTGCAATAAATGCAAAGGGACCAAATAATCTGCACGATAGTGCGCGTCTTCTATAAAATATTTAAAATATGAATCATTTTCATAAAAACCAAGAAAGTTCTTAGAAAATTCTTGTACTTGTTTATAAACAATTTTAAGAGCTTCACCGAGTTCTCTGAGATGTGGTGACACAAGCTCTTTTTGATAGCGCTCGAGAATACGCATATCAGTTTTCGCAAGCGATACCAATACTAACATAAATGCAGAATAAACCAATCTATCATTAAAGACTTTTTCGATACTTTTCTCATCAAGTTGTTCTAAATAATGACACACCGATCCCATTCCTAACCATATGGGAATAAAAAATCGATTTTGAGCCCAACACAAAGACCAAGTAATAGGTTGAACATGAGTTGAATCATATTTATAAGCATTTATTGATGTATTTTGATAATCTAGAATAAAATCAACGGGAGTAACTGCAAAAAAATAATCAAAAAAATCTTGTTCTTCTTGCGTGTAATACTTAAACTCTTGTTTCGAGGCATCTGCTAATTCCTCTCTAACAGTAACTCGATCTTCGATAAAATCAGTATCATGATCTTTTTGAGCAGCGTTTTTAACTTCTATTAAATATCGTTTCACAGTCATAGCAGTAATTTCGCTCGATCCAAAACGCTGTCTAATATTTTCACCTTGTATAGTTAATTTCAAACTTGGATGATCTTTCGTCAGTTGGGATGTTGCTATAAGATGCTTTGTGGGAAACCCTCCGTGTGAAATAGAACCACCCCGTCCTTGAAAAAATTCAAGTTTCAATGAGCGCTCTTTTGCCCATTGAGCCATCCTATGTTGCGCATGATAAATTTTAGTTTGAGCAGTCCAAAAACTTGATTCTTTTGCACACTCTCCATAAGCCATCATTATCTGGTCTAATAAAGTAGACATATTTGCTTGCTGGCACAAGCTTAGATAGGAATCTATTAAGCTGCTTGATATCTCTATACTCGATACTTTTTCAAAAACAGGAGTCAAAAACAAGTTCTCTACGCCCAAAAAAGAAATCAGTAGACGTATGCAGACTAACTCATAAAGTGATGTCACATTAGTTAGAATCAATCGCTCTGCATTTTTTGTTAAAAACAAAGAGCGCCATTTTTTTTGATCCTCGACTTTCAACTCATCAATATATTGAGTGATATTTTTATTGTTGAAGAGATCTGCTAGCTGTAATAACGCAACAGGGTCGGTTGAAAAAGATCTCGCTAAACGTCGTTGATACATCTTTTGATAGATGACTTCCATTAAACCGACTAAATCCTGTGCATTAAATTTTACTTCTATCTTAATGCCTTGATGACCAAAAACTTCTAACTGCGCTCTAAAGCTTATTAGACGCTTAAAAAATAGATTATATTCCTCGTTGCTCTTAAGATAACGAAGCAATGCTTCAGTTTTACTTTTGACCTCTTCTATACTTTTTTTATCGATGATCTTTTTGTGTAAAATTTCTTTTATCTCTTTGATTTGTTCATCAATAAAAGGAGGAATAATCTCTTGAGCATCATTAACATCGTCTAAGTGCTGCAAATAACAACTTTTGATGGCGGAGGCATAAAGAGTTTGAGCTTCTTGATAATAGACATCACTCATGTCACGATCTTCATAATCCCCCCCTATCCATGTCGAACAGACTAACATTTGCGAGATTTTAGGAATATTTTCTATTGTTGCATCAGAAAACAGGCGCCCTATACCTGGATAAATTGAGTGCTTGAAATATTCAATAAAACTCAATAGATTCATCTTGATAGACTGATTTTCTGCCTGAAGATCATGTTTTATTAATCCATTCATAATACGTCTAATCAGATTTAAAGCTTTTTCATTAAGATCGTCCTGCGTTTGAGAACGATAATGATAAATAACATCAAAAATCTGCTGAAAACACATTGTTGCTTCTATTGATAATGTTTCGTAAGAATAAGACGAGAACACTAAATGCAACTTTGGAATGAATGCTGCACACAAATCATCAATATCAAGCGTTAATCCTTCTTTTTTCTCATATTCCACAACCTTATGACTTCGCTGTATCATGGTCAACAAAGCAAGAAACAATCCAAACGATCGTAACACTACTGTAACATCTTGTTCACTTAAGAGCTCAAGTTGTGCAAATAAATCCTCTAAATCTTTATCACTTCCATTATCAATCAGCATTCGAATCGTTTGAACTAACTGAAACGTCTCTTGGCCATAAATTTCTACAACGGCTTCATCAAGAAGACCGCTTATAACGTTCATATCATGATAGATATCTGCTTTATTTAATAACATTGGCATTATTGGACCTCATTTGTCGATATTAATGCTGCGCACCGATAACTCTCAATCAGAGAGATAAGCTTCCTCTTTATTGATTGACAGTTAACAACCGTTCAACTTCAATAATACAATTTAACTGATGAATTCTATCAATCAACCTATGAAGTTCAGCTAATGAATTGATTTCAAAAACAACTGTAATAATAATAAGTTGTTCTTGAGAAGAACGTTCACTTTTTAAATGAGACATCACAACTCCGAATTCAAGGAGAACTCCGGTGATATTATTAACAACATTTTGTTGATCAATCGCTGTGATTTGTAATAAAACTGAATCTGATTGGTATTCACACGCCAACCTTGCCCATTGAGCAAACATTAAACGATCGTGAACTTGATTGATAACCTTGAGATTTAAACAATCTCGACGATGCACAATCACTCCGCGCCCTCTCGTAATTAAACCGACAATCGGGTTAGGGTACACTGGACTACAACAGCAAGCATAATCATATTTAACATCATCAGAGCTCATATTTCCAAAACTGATTTCATGATGAGTTATTGTTTTTGTATTTTCTTTTACGGTTGATGCCTGTTCATTTATTTTAGGAACATTATCGAAATAATCCAAAATTCTACTTAACTTTAAATCGCCTAATGCCAAAGCATGATATAAATCGTCTTTGCTTTTAAAACTCAACTTATGCACAAGATCCTCGACTGAAAACGTCCCATGCAGCCCTAAACGCTTTAGCTGTTTATCAAAGTATGCTTTGCCTTCTTGGACAAGACGTCCCTTATCTAAAGAACGAAACCAATGTGCGACTTTTTGACGAGCCCTGGCTGTTTTAATATATCCATAATGAGGGTTAAGCCAATCACGAGAAGGCTGTACACGCGCTGAAGTATTAATTTCAACCACTAACCCTGTAGAAAGAGGTTCTGTTAATGGAATCATTTTTCCTTGGATACGCGCTCCTGAACAATGATGTCCTAATTCACTATGAATATGATATGCTAAATCTAAAGCAGTCGATCCTTTAGGTAAATCATAGACATCTCCTTTAGGAGTAAACACGTAAGTTCTATCACCAAAAATCTCATCTTTAACATTTTCAAAAGACTCATGAGAACTGACATTAGCGCGTTGCAAAAAGTTACGTAATGTTTCTAGTTTATGTTGATAACTTTGATGCTGTTGCGCACCATCCTTATACATCCAATGTGCTGCGATACCTAACTCAGCATTTTTATCCATTTCTAAAGTACGAACTTGAACTTCAATGATTCTTTGTTGAGGGCCAAAAACTGCTGTATGAATAGATTGATAACCATTGATTTTAGGATTGGCTATATAATCATCAAATTCTTCTGGCAAATAACGCCATTGGGTATGAATAATTCCTAAAGCTCTGTAACAATCTTGAACTGAATCCACAATAATACGTATTGCATTTAAATCATAAATTTGGGAAAAAGGTTTATTTTTTTTATTCATCTTTTTCCAGATAGAATAAAAGTGTTTTGAACGTCCCGTCACGGTAGACTGTACATATTGAGCCTCAAGAAGCGATTTAACTTCTTGTTTAATAGCCGCAATAAAAGATTCTCGTTGACCTCGAGATTGGGCTAATTCTTTTGATATTGATTGATAGGCTTCTGGGTACAGCAAATGAAAAGAATGATCTTCCATTTCCCATTTAATTTGTCCTATCCCTAATCGATGAGCTATGGGAGCAAAAATTTCCAAAGACATTTTTGATAAAGAAATAATATATTGATCATCATAATCATAAGGATGGCGTAAAATTGCTAAAACCTTGCTTAACATGATCACAACAAGACGGGGATCATCTACCGTCACAAGAAGCATTTTACGAATGTGTTCTTTATAACCAGTACCGGCCACTGCTACAGTTTCTAATATGCGTTCAAGATGATGGTATTGGCTCAACATTTCTTGAACATAAAGCGGAAGATCGGGATAATGCTTAGTAATATCTGAAAAGTTTTTATCGATAACGAAGGATAAGTACGCACAAAGAATGATATCTTTATCTGTTGTTAAGGTGAGTAAAATATTAAGCGTTTCTATTAAGACATGGCGCTGATCGGCAGCAGCATCTTGATAACTTTCTTCCAAGGGAATAATTTTGTATTTATTCACTATAAAAGTCAGTGTTTCATGTTGCGCAAGCCAATCATCGAGTGAAAAGAGATCCCATCGCACTCTTGAATCTAATGATACCATAGAAGCCATCCTATGCTGGGTTTTAAACTCGACACACGAATAAAAAATTTTTTCGACAATCTACTCTAGTAAATTTCAACATTGAAATCAAGACGCCTTCTTGATTTTTTATCTTTCCTCTCGCATAAAAACAGGTATAAGGACTTTGTGAGCTACCCGGCCATGAACGGGCGGGCTTCCGATTAAGCGATAGCAACACCTTACTGCTGCCGCGCAACATTCTTTTATTGTGTACTGTGTGGCAGCTCAGTCTTTGTGTTTCGTTTTCTTTCTACAATCGGGTATTTGAGTATAAGCCGAAAAAACAACTGTTGTCGATACAGTAATACCCAATGAATCAACCGGCAAAGCATCGTGTGTGTTCATAACAATGGCCGCCAACTCTCTCTCTATCAAACTGATTTCTGTTGTGTCGATAGAATCTTGCGTTGCTTGCGCCCAGAGGATGAGGGGTTGATCATCAACCATAATATCAATACTGGATCCATTTTCAATACAATAGCTTATCATAGAGCAATCTCGATTAAGCCAGGCATAATATAGCCCGGTTTTTCCATCAGAGGTTTTTAGATCTAAATCAGCACCATGTTTTTTATACAATTGCACCCAATCTATCTCTCTTGCTAATACTGCATAGTGAAGTGCTCCAAATCCATCTTGATCAACTCTTGTTAATAATCCTTGAGTATGTGTTAATAGACAATCGGCTAGCTCAAATCGTCGAAGCTCAAAGAGAGTATGCAACATATTTTTATCTTGCAACTCTTTGAATCCAATATCAACTTTCAAGCTTAATAATTCATTGAATATTTCAATATTATTAATGAGATATGATTTTTCTAGCAAAGTTTGGCCTGCAGTATCTTTTACGTTAAGATCAACACCCGCATCACTTAACACTCTAAGGACAGTGAGGCTACCTGTATCTAAGACGTAAAAAATAATATCTGGATAGAGCTCAATGCAAGTTGGATAGAGTCTGATGATTGCTCGCAGCAAAGAGTCTGCCTTGAGCGTGATGGCATGCTTTAACAGATCTAATAATGCATCTCGATCTTCTCGATCGACTGTAACATCAGCGATTGACGTTATTTCTTGTGCACAAAAATCAAGATATTGTTTTGGTAATGTTTCTATAGTTTTTTTGTAAACTAGACACTGATCTTTTATCAATAAGACAATCAGATCATAGCGATGTTGAGTTAAAGCATAATCCATCATTTTACTTTGAAAATTTTCATATTCCTGGCTGGTTAAGAGCGCGCGTCTTCGTTTTAGAATATGAGATAAAATAGGAACAGACACCGATCCTAAGCGTAAAGAATATTCAGTCAGATTATCTTGTGATGATGATTCGAATAATCCATAATCAATGCGCTCAATTAATTCATGATAAGTGGGTGTTTGCTCACTAAGATGCACTAAATGAAGAAAAGAGTATTGCAACAATGAATTCATTTTTTCATCATCAGTGAGATGGGGAAGAAGGGAAGACCATCTTTGAATAATATGAAGGCTTAAACCATCCAGTTGTTTTAATAAATCAAATGCATATTCCTCAAGATGTTCAAACGGAAATAAATCAAAATCCTCACAAAGATCATCTTTATTATCGATCAAGACTCTTAACTGTTCGATAAACTCTGATCGTGTGTAAGGCAGGCTCATGAGGGCTAATTCAATAAATTGTATCGGCCAATGGGTCATTTTAGCTATCTCATGGCGCAATAACTCGAACAGTCTTGTTTCAGATTGTTCGATATAATCGTATTGCAAGGCACTTTTTTGATAAACAATATTTTTTCTTACAACTGAACGAGTATTTAACCAGTAAGATTGAATAATACTACGTATATCCTCAGGAACATCTCTATGATCATCAATCCTTTTAATCATTAACTCTACTTGATGCTCGCTTAAATATTGCTCTAATGCTAAAGCCTGCAGACTTCTTAAATCCAGATCGTGTACATTAAAACGTATTTCTCCAGTCACTGATGATTGTAATCCAATAGGTTTATTGTGATGATCGAATAATACGCTCAACCCACGATCACTTAAATATAACAGTGTTTTTGCATAAATTGATTGAGGAAGACTCTTAATCGTCTTCTCACTTCCCTTGCCTCTAAAATAATCCATTATAATATCAATAAAATCAGTCCATAATAAAGAGTTTGGTTCTGCAAGAAACTGTAATATCTTGATAATGTTAGAGTGATCTTCTGCATTGAATTTTTTAAGAATCAAAAGCAGATCATGTGTATAGAGTCGATTAAAATAATATTCTAAAACAACTTTCTCTTCTAGTTGATAAGGTCCTCCTAATGCGGCTAAACACAGCCCTTTTAAAAAATTATTCATCTCCATACTCTTGTGAGGATGAACAAAAACTAAACTAGCTATTTCCGCATAAAGTTGATGGTAACACGATTCTTTTTCATGCTCTTTCAACGATTCCTGAAGACTTTGACAAGTAAGATAAATGCGTTCCTCTAATCCGGGAGGGCAGGTATACAATTTATCAGGATAATAACTTGCGTAAGGTGTCTCTTGATAAGCTTTAGAAGCTGCATCGAGCAACCCATAGAGTAAAAGAGGATTTCTTCTCTCTTTGCAATAAAGATAAAATGCACATAACGCCTGAATAATCATCGGTTCAAAATTATAGATTTCTTTTTTTAGAAATCGTAAATACTGATACACATTATCCCTATCTTCCTGTGACATGCTATTTAAGAGATCAGAAAGAAATTTTTTTATCTTGTTAATTAATCTCCAGTACTTTTTTTTAAAACTTTTGAGAGGATTATTGATCACTTGAGCAAATAAATAGGCTTGCCCTGCTTTTTTATGACTCATGATTGCAAGATGATGAATATAGAGATGAGACTCTGCTGATTGTAATTCAAACTGAGATCTTAGTTTTTTAAAAAAAAATAAATGGGGTAGAAGGGTATCTCGATTAAAAAGAGCAATAAGTTCTTTTTGAGTAAATCCATCTAACTCTATCTTATTTTCAATAAAATTAAGCATTCTTGTTAAAGGCATTTTGAGAACCCCTAGAACATCAAAACCTAAAAAATTACTGGTTTTTAAACTAAACGGCCAACTCGCTTGAATGAGACTTGATAATCTTTCCAGCTGAATGACAATATCACGTATTGAGCTTTACCGCATAAAAACCTCTCTGGCACAAAACCCCAATATCTTGAGTCTTGTGAATTATCACGATTATCGCCCAAGACAAAATAATGTCCTTGAGGAACAATAAAATCAAGATCAAAAGGCTTATGCAATGCGGGAATTGTTTCAATCACAACATCATGGGAGCCTAGCTTCTGTTCATGAAAATAAGTGTCTATACGAATTTTTTGGTGTTGAGGTAAAGAAAGATACTCATAACTTTGATTCTTAAATTCAGTAGCCATGAGTTGACCATTAATAGTCAACTTTTGACCTTCCACTTTAATATGATCTCCAGGAAGCCCTATCATTCTTTTAATCATTTTTCGTTGTGTAGGCTTATCAGGTTGTAGAAAGACTACGACATCCCCTCGCTCAGGAGGATGAAATGCTGCAATAGTCGTATTAAGGCCAGGAACTTTAAATCCATATTCATATTTATTAACCAAGACAAAATCACCTGGATATAAGCTCGGTTGCATTGAGCCTGAAGGGATTAAATACATTTCGTAAAAAAATCCTCTAATAATCAAAACAGCCAGTAACTCCCAAAATGTTATTCCAATAAATCTGATTGTTTGATTAATAAAAGCAGGCCTATCTAAAAAAGCAGGATAATAGCGTTTAATTGTTTTAGCGATAGCGCACACTACAACGAGGATTGTTAAATAAAATGCAAAATCTCTATTAACAAAAATGATATTTGTATCATTAAGCAGTAAATTCATGAACGCGTATGCTCCTTTATTTTTAATAAGATTAGCTATCGATTTTCAAAATAGCTAAGAATGCCTCTTGCG